>CAIWHF010000060.1 GCA_903912405.1 uncultured Bacteroidota bacterium
GCTATTAAAGCCAAAAAGAATATTGTGCCTGCATTAATTTTTAATTCAGGGGCTTTGTTCCCGGGCAAACCTGTATTTTGGGCTTGGCCACAAAAGCTATCAATCGATTTTCTTGAACCGCTTTCTATTAGCGAATTTTCTATCGATGCAGTTAATGAATTAAAGGACAAGGCTTATGCTATTATGAGTACTTATTATACTGCACATGAACAGGAAAGAAAATAAGACCTTTATCGTTATAGGAGCTGGCAATATGGCAAGCTACTTGCTAAGTCATCAGCCTCCAGTATTTACTTGTATGGGTATCTATAGCAAAACAGCAGCTAAGGCTGCATTGCTAAGTCAGCAATTTGGAGTTCCTCATCTAAATTCCCAAAGCGATATTGCTGCTACTCCGGTAGATTATATCTTTTTGGCAGTAAGCGATACGGCAATTCCATCTTTACTACATTCGATAGCTACTACTGCTTTATTTATTAGTTTCTCGGGCATGCTTGATGAGCATCAATTAGCTATTGCATCTAATAAAGCTATTGCTACCCTTTGGCCTTTGTATTCTATAAATACTACTGTTAAGCATTCTACTCCCATTCCGTTTATCATTAATAATGAAACGACCCAGCATAGTGCCGAGTTGCGCTTCTTAGCAAGCCAATACAGCACCACTATCATTGAGCTCAGCTACGAACAGCGTAAAGCTGCTCATTTGGCGGCTGTGGTGCTCAATAACTTTGTGAATCATTTGTATGCTGTAACGCAGGCTTTTTGTGAAGAGCACCAAATTGATCCTTTAATTTTAAACCCATTAGTGCAGCAAACAGCTGCGCAATATGCAGCATTAAATGCCCAAAACACCCAAACGGGTCCAGCAATACGAGGCGATCAAGACAGCATACAAAAGCATCTCGAAATTCTTCAAAATAGCCATTTGGAAAGTATCTATACCCTATTGACTGAATCTATTAAAAAATCTTGCTAAGTTTTTAGCATAAGAGTATTTTAAAAACTACTTTTGTAAGCAATAATACCAATCTATGTATCAGATAAATTTTAATTTTGAACAAGCTGGGATCAGTCCTGTTCAATTAAATAATGTAGCGCCCGGACAAAGCATTTTAGAAGTAGCACTAGAAAACAATATTGAATTACATCATAATTGTGGAATGGTTTGTGGCTGCAGCACCTGTCACTTGTATGTAAACAGTGGCGATCAATTTTTGGAAGAGATTAGCGACCGAGAAGAAGATTTTATAGATCGTGCAAGAAATCCTAAAATTAACTCTCGCCTTGGTTGTCAATGTATTTTATTAGAACAACATGAAGGGGTAATTAATGTAACCATACCTGATCAATCTATTATTCACGGAGAATAAACTTATTATGAGCCAATTTGAATTACCCATTTATTGGAACGACTACGAAGATATCGCTATAAAATTATACGAACGTTTTGGCGATGATTTTACGGAAGCTAAAATATACCGATTACGATTTACAGAACTCATTGAATGGGTTTTAGAAATTCCTGAATTTAAAGGCAAACGCGAAGATTGTAATGAAGGTCATTTAGAGATGATTCA
>CAIWHF010000061.1 GCA_903912405.1 uncultured Bacteroidota bacterium
ACTCACCCAAAATTAACATTGAAAAGCCATTATAACCGCTTCTCAAAAATTCCATATACACTACTACCGCTGCCGCTCATAGAAGCATATAAGGCACCTTGATCGTAAAGTGCTTGCTTAGCCTCCGCAATTGCAGGATGCATGGCAAACACCGCTTCTTCAAATACATTTTCGATCCTATTTTTCCATTGATCAATAGGTAACGCAGCAAGTGTTTTTAAATCAAAGGCTGCTGGGCCTACTTTTATTTTTGAAAAAGCATGGGCCGTAGCAACGTGTATTCCAGGATGGATAAATTTAAACTCATAGGCACTCAAATCTAATGCCATAGGTGTAAATACTTCGCCTCTACCGCTAGCAAATTGTGGTGTATTTTCTATAAAAAAAGGACAATCGCTACCTAACCGAAGTGCGTATGCCATTAATGTAGCAACATCTATTTTTAAGTCAAACAAATTATTCATCGCTGTCAAAACAAAAGAAGCATCGGCACTGCCACCTCCCAAACCGGCACCCATTGGTATCAGCTTATGTAAATAGATGTGCAGCTGTTGCGTTTTTTCTGGATAAGCAGCTCTGATTAATTGATAAGCCTTCCAAACTAAATTTTCTTCTTTAATACCCGGCACAGCAATGCCACTTACAAATAAGTCTTCTGTCGCTGCAGGCACCAGTTCTAAAACATCTTGCAAAGGAACAGGATAGAAAACCGTTTCCAAATTATGATAGCCATCGGGTCGCTGCTCCGTTACGTATAAACCTATATTAATTTTGGCATTGGGAAATACTAGCATCTTCTTCAAATAAAAGTTTTGGGCACTAAATAATTCTGTACTTTTGACACAAGATACAAAGCTACATATTAATATACTATAGCTCATGCAAGCGATCATAGAATTACAAAACGTTCATAAAAGTTATTTTTTAGGCAATCAGGAATTACCCATTTTAAAAGGTATTGATTTAAACATCTTCAAAAATGAATACGTTTCTTTAATGGGGCCCTCTGGCTCAGGGAAATCTACCTTAATGAATATTCTAGGCTGCCTCGATACGTTAAGCGCTGGAAGCTATAAACTTAATCAGAAGGATGTAAGCAGCATGCAAGATGATGAATTGGCCAAAGTACGCAATGAAGAAATCGGTTTTGTATTTCAACAATTTAATCTTTTACCTCGACTCAATGCTTGGGAAAATGTAGCCACGCCGCTCATTTATGCGGGTATTGGAAAGAAAGAACGCGAAGAACGCGCTAGAGCTATGCTTGAGAAAGTGGGCCTCAGCGAGCGTGCCCATCATAAACCCAATGAATTATCGGGCGGACAAAGTCAGCGGGTAGCCATTGCACGTGCACTTATCAATAATCCATCCATTATCTTAGCCGACGAGCCTACGGGAAACTTGGATTCTACTACCTCTATAGAAATTATGGAATTATTTAGCACCATTCACCACCAAGGCAATACCGTAATATTAGTCACCCATGAAGAAGATATTGCCAATCATACCAAACGAATAATTAGAATAAAAGACGGAAAAGTAGCAAGCGACCAATCTGTTTTATAAATTTGCAGGTCGATTACACAACAATTTGAGCATTTTAATCTTATACTAGCATGAGCTTTAAAATATATACCAAAACAGGCGACAAAGGCACCACTAGCCTTATAGGTGGGGTGCGGGTACCTAAAAACCATATTCGAATAGAATCGTATGGTACTATCGACGAATTAAATTCTTATTTAGGGGTGGTAAATGATACTGCCCAGCATGAAAAAATAAGTAGTTGGATTAAAGAAATTCAAGATCGCCTATTCACCATTGGTTCGGTACTTGCTACTGCGCCTAATAAAGATATCAGCATGAAACTTCCCGATGTGCATGCAGAAGATGTGCAATGGTTGGAACAACGTATCGATGAAATGAATGCAGTCTTACCTGAGATGCGTTCTTTTATTTTACCAGGTGGGCATGTGGCGGCTTCCAATTGCCATGTTGCACGTTGTGTATGCAGAAGAGCAGAGCGTATTTGTGTAGCGATGTTGGAGCTTCAAGAAGAAGTGCCAGATTTAGTAATTCAATACTTAAATCGACTATCGGATTTTCTATTTGTTTTAGCACGTTTTATAGCCCACGAAAATGGTGCTGCTGATGTGCCTTGGACAGCCCGCGTTTAAAAAAAATTAACGGAACAATATATGAAATTAGCTATTGTAGGTGCTACAGGATTAGTGGGTAGTACTATGCTGCAACTTATCGAAGAACTACAAATACCGGTGGATACCTTAATACCAGTAGCCTCCGAAAAATCGGTGGGCACTACCATTACCTTTAAAGGGGAAACCATTAAGGTAGTGAGCGTAGCCGACGCTATAGCCTTAAAGCCAGCTGTAGCTTTGTTTTCTGCGGGTGGTTCCGTGTCATTAAGCGAAGCGCCTAAGTTTGCAGCCATTGGTTGCTATGTGATCGATAATTCTTCTGCTTGGCGCATGGATCCTTCAAAAAAATTAGTGGTGCCAGAAGTTAATGGACATGTTTTAGAAAAAACAGATTATATCATTGCCAATCCCAATTGTTCTACCATACAAATGGTGATGGCCTTATGTCCATTACACAAAGCCTATACCATAGAGCGCGTAGTGGTAAGTACGTATCAATCGGTAACGGGCACCGGACAAAAAGCGGTTGCCGAATTAATGGATGAAAGAGCAGGTGGTAATGGTTTTGGTGTATATCCCTATCCTATAGACCTCAACTTAATTCCGCAAATTGATGTATTTCTAGATAATGGTTATACCAAGGAAGAGATGAAGATGATTTTAGAAACCAATAAAATCATGGGCGATGACACGATACAGGTTACAGCAACTGCTGTTCGTGTGCCGGTAATGGGCGGGCATAGTGAGAGTGTAAATATTCAATTTAAAAATGATTTTTCTTTAGCAGATGTGCGCACACATTTGAGCCAATTTCCGGGTGTAGTCGTTCAAGACGAACCAGCAGAAAAAATATATCCAATGCCCTTATTAGCAGCCGGTAAAAACGAAGTTTTTATAGGTCGTATACGTAGAGATTTTTCTGCGCCTCGTTCACTTAATTGCTGGATTGTATCCGACAATTTACGCAAGGGCGCTGCTACTAATGCCGTGCAAATTGTTCAATATTTGATGCATAAAAACTGGCTTTCTTAAGCAATTGTCATTTGTTTGTCATAATATAAATAGCCAGCTTGTATTCCCTATTTCTGAGATTACATTTGTGCAAAATTTATTAAATGAAAAAACAAATACTAGCTATTCTAAGCATTATATTTTCACAACTTGCTTTTGCTCAAACATGGGTTAATGACTCGGTGAGCGCCGGAGCAAGTTATGCTAATGATGTGTATTATAGCATGAATAACGGCACAGTTACTACTGTTCCAAACAACAATTGGCATATTGCCTTTCAGATGGCACCTCAATTTGGACCCAGCGCAAGCGCAAGCATACTTGCCAACCATGCAGTAAATAATGTTCAAGTTTTCTCTCTTAATCTAAGTGCAAGTGCTAAATTCGCAACCTTAAGCGCAAGTGATACCGTAGGTAAAACAAATCCTGAACGCGAATTAGTAGGCTCTAATAAAACATGGAATATTGGTGCTTTCAATAGAAACAAAGACCAAAGTAATCTTTTCGATTATGGATGGGGTAAATACAATCAAACAACCAATAATTTAAGTGGCGATTCTATTTACTTAGTAAAAGTAGGCACTACTACTGCCTATAAAATTTGGGTACAAGAATATGTTTCACATCCTGCCGATTCTATAGCATGGAAAGTGCGTATTGCTACTTTTTCTGGAGGAAGCGATACGACATTAATCATTCCAAGAAATAAAGCACCCTATAATTTTACCGATCGATTATTTGCCTATGTAAATTTGGGTACCTATACAATTCTTGATAGAGAACCAAGCAAAAGCAATTGGGATTTGGTTTTCACTCGCTACAAAGACACCGCTACGCAAATGGGATTGACTTTAACCATGAATGTATCTGGTGTTTTACAACATCCTAATGTAAGTGTTGCTAAAGTGCCCGGCGCTGGCACACCTAGTTGGACGAGTTTAAGCTACCTAGATAGTATTAACACCATAGGTTATGATTGGAAATATTTTCCAGGTTCTTACCCTTTCCTTATTACGGATAACAACTACTTTATAAAAAATAAAAACAACAATACCTATTCCGTTATTCAATTTACGGCATTCGGTGGTAGCATAAATGGTATGTATACGTTTAAAAAACAAAGCTTAGGAACAACGAGTATATCAAGCACAAACACTTATAATAACACTATACTGAGCTATCCCAATCCTGCTTCGCATTCCTTATCTTTATTAATTGATGCTAAAGAAAATATGGAGCACGCACGAATTTCAATATTTAATTTAACTGGCAGTTTAATTTATTCAACGGTAGTTAATATTCAAGCAGGCATGAATACCTTTAATATTCCTACTGCAGACTTTGCAAATGGATTATATCTATTGCAAACCAATTTAATGAAAGAAGTGCAACAACAAAAAATATGTATTCAACACTAACTAAATCTTAAAAAAATGATCAGCTATTTTAATAATAGCTGATTTTTTATTTTTATGAAATTTCTCACCTATATTTTACCTTGTCTTATAGCCTCAATATCTTGGGGGCAAAAAAGCATGGATACCGCTAGTTACAATCCTTTGAGAGAGGTTATTGTGACGGGTGTTAGTAAACCCATCACGGTACAAAATGCATTGAGTACGGTAAAGATTATAAATCGAAAAATGATTGATGCGCTAGGCGCCAATACGTTAAATGATGTCTTGCGCAATCAATTGAATATGCAAGTACAAAACGATGGTTTATTGGGTAGTAGTTTATCTTTACAAGGCTTTAGTAGCGACAAAGTAAAAATTCTACTAGATGGCATTGCGGTTAATGGTCGAGAAAATGGCAGTATTGATTTGAGCCAAATTGACTTGCAAAATGTAGCTCGCATTGAAGTTATACAAGGACCCATGAGTGTAGTGTATGGAACCGATGCTGTAGGAGGTATTATTAATATTATAACCAATAAAAATCCTTGTACTCAATTTTCCATCACCAATCAAATAGAATCTATTGGCAAATACAATTTGCATATCCATTACAACCAAACAAGAAAACGCTATCAATGGTCGGCAACCGCAGGTAGAAATTTTTTTGGCGGCTGGAACTATATAGATACCGGTGTGGTGCAGCGACAACAGCTTTTCAAACCTAAGGAGCAATATACACTAAGCGCTTTCTTGGAAACCAAAATAAAAGAAAGCAATTTGCAATTTTCAAGCGACTTTTTAAAAGAGACATTGTATAATAGAGGTCCGCTGGCTGCATGGAATGCTTTTAGAGTTTATGCCATAGACGAAAAATATCTTACTACACGTTTTAATAACCGTATAAAATGGACAGGCACATGGCGCCAACATTTCGATTGGAATTGGCAATTAGGTATGGCGTATTACCAACGCATTCGCAATAGATATACCTTAGATTTAACAGATTTAAGTGAACAGCTTACAAGCGGAGCCGGCGATCAAGACACCTCTGCGTTTATAGATTATACTAGCCGAGCAATGCTCTCTAATAATCAACATGCTATTGCTTATACCATAGGAATGGATATCAATACGCAGTATGGAAATTCGCTTAAACTAGCCAATAAAACATCCAATGTTCAAGACTATGCCTTATTTATTCAGGCCAACAAAAAGTTCTTTCAAGAGAAATTGAAACTGCAAACAGGATGGAGAGCTTCATACAATACGCAATATGCTATTCCTTTAATTCCAGAAATTAGTCTTTTATACAATCCATGCAAAACCATTCAAATTAGAAGCTCTTATAGCAAAGGCTTTCGAGCGCCTTCTTTAAAAGAACGCTATCTATCTTTTATTGATCAAAACCATTTTATAGTAGGTAATGAAAACCTAGAAGCAGAAAATAGCAATCATGCGCAATTATCGGTATCACATGTTGCTTTCCAAAAAAATACAACCCTTTTACATGTTTTATTTACACAATACTACAATCATGTATTTAACGCTATCAATTTAGCCTTAAGCAATCCAGGATGGAGCAATACGCAATACAGTTATTTTAATTTAAAGGAATTAAGAAACACTATAAGTAGTTTTGAAATAGATATGCGCTACAAAAATTGCAGTGCCAAATTAGGGGCTTCTATGGAGTATAGTTTCAAAAGTTTGAGTAGCCTAAATAGTTTTACAGCTTTTGAGCAAACCCTTTCATTGGGATACCAATTAGAGAAAGCAGCCGTTCAATTCAATTGTTTCATAAAAAATACTGGGGCTCGACCCTATTTGCAATTAGGGGCTGTTGATGGAACGCTTAGTTATAATGGAGTGCAGCCCGCTTTTACCTTAATAGACCTTACTGCAGATCATGCATTTTCATTATCTAAAAAACGAAAAGCTAATTCATTAAAAACTATTGTAGGTATAAAAAACATTTTGAATGTACAAAGCTTACCTGTTCCAGGAGTAGTAGCTCTTGGGCCACACAATGGCACTAATAGTTTGAATTTTTTGGGAAGAAGTTGCTTTGTAACGCTTACTTATCAATTATAAAAAAATGGGCTTGCATATGCAAGCCCATTTTTTTGAAGTGTATTAACGTAAGAATAATAATTCTCTATATTTTGGCAATGGCCAGCTTTTATCATCTACCATTAATTCTAATTTATCTGCACTATAGCGGATAGCATCAAAATGTGGTTTTACCGCATTGCAATATAAAGCTGCGCGCTTATGCATATCAGCTTCATTGTTTGCTTGTTTACGTGCTTCAATCATTGCTTCTACATTGTCATTGATTTTTTGAATGTGCTCGCTGATGACTTTTATTAAATTAATTTGTGCTTTTGTGGAGCTAGCATCTAAACCAATTGCTTGTAATCCTTTTACATTTTCAATTAAGGTATTTTGATAATTGATCGTAGCTGGTAAAATATGATTGGTAGCTAAGTATCCTAAAATTCGTGCTTCAATTTGAACTTTCTTTACATAATCTTCCAACATAATTTCATGGCGAGCATCCAATTCTACTTCTGTAAAAATTTTATTCGACATGAATAGTTGCTTAGCATGTTCTGTAACATAAGCATCTAAAGCTTCAGGCGTTGTTTTAAAATTATTCAAACCTCTTCTTGCTGCTTCTTCTGCCCACTCCTCACTATAGTTATCGCCTTCGAATCTGATTTTTTTAGAAGCTGCAATATATTTTCTAAGAATATGCATTACGGCAATTTCTTTTTTCTCTCCTTTTTCAATCAACTCATCTACTTCTATTTTAAATTGCTTCAAGGTTTCAGCCATAATCGTATTCATCACAATCATTGGTGTTGCGCAATTGGCAGTGCTACCTACTGCTCTGAATTCAAATTTATTTCCGGTGAAAGCAAATGGACTCGTACGATTACGATCCGTATTATCCATCATTAATTCTGGTATTTGCTTATGAATATCTAATTTTAAGATTACCTCATCTTGCTCAGAAAAATTATCGGTAACACGCTCTTCGATTTCATCTAATACTTGCGATAAATATTTACCTACATAAACAGAAATGATGGCAGGCGGAGCTTCATTAGCACCTAAACGATGATCATTACTTGCAGAAGCAATAGACGCACGCATCAAATCTGCATAATCATGTACTGCTTTAATCGTATTAACAAAGAAAGTTAAGAACATCAAGTTAGTTCTTGGTGTTTTACCAGGACCTAATAAATTAACGCCTGTATCGGTAGACATGCTCCAGTTGTTGTGCTTACCACTACCATTTACTCCAGCAAATGGTTTTTCGTGCAACAATACTTTTAATTTATGTCGTTTTGCAACACGTGTCATCACATCCATTAATAAAGAGTTGTGGTCAACTGCAATATTTACTTCTTCAAAAATTGGAGCACACTCAAATTGAGAAGGTGCAACTTCATTGTGACGCGTACGTAATGGAATACCTAATTTGTAAGATTCTTGTTCGAAATCTTGCATGAAGGCATATACGCGCTCAGGAATAGATCCGAAATAATGATCTTCTAATTGTTGTCCTTTAGCAGGTGCATGACCCACTAAAGTTCTGCCACACATTACTAAATCTGGACGAGCATTCGCTAAAGTTTCGTCGATTACGAAATATTCTTGTTCCCAACCTAAAGTAGTGGATACTTTAGAAACATTTTTATCGAAATAATGACATACTTCTACCGCCGCTTTATCTAATGCAGAAATTGATTTTAATAAAGGTGCTTTGTTATCTAATGATTCACCGTTGTAAGCGATAAAAATAGTTGGAATGCACAAGGTTTTACCATGGCCTGTTTCCATAATGAATGCAGGTGATGATGGATCCCAAGCGGTATATCCACGCGCTTCAAAAGTTGCTCTAATACCGCCGTTAGGAAAACTAGACGCATCCGGTTCTTGTTGGATTAAGGCATCACCATCAAACGTTTCAATAGCTGTGCCATCGCCTTTTATTGTAAAAAAAGAATCATGTTTTTCTGCAGTAGTACCCGTTAATGGTTGAAACCAGTGTGTATAGTGGGTAACCCCTTTCGATTCTGCCCAATTGCGCATACCAGAAGCAATTTGATCTGCTACTTTGCGCTCAATTTTCACACCATTTTTGATTGAATTTTGTAAACTCTTATAAGCTTCGTCGCTTAAATACTCTCTAATAACCTTTCCAACAAATACATTACTGTTGAAAATATCGGTAATACGTTTTCCTTCATAGTGACCAATTTTTACTTCATTGGTTTGCACCATTTCTTGAACAGCTGAAAATCTAGATGATGACAT
>CAIWHF010000062.1 GCA_903912405.1 uncultured Bacteroidota bacterium
ACCGATGCTAATTGCACCGCCGATTGTGCGCTCAAGGCTAAGCCTTTGCTTCTATTCGCTATGCCATAATATTGCTCGTATATAATTTTGCCTTTATAACCTACTAAAACAGAACCGTTAAAACCGGCAGCCATTTGTTTATTATAAAACGAATCGATGCGTTGTTTTATGAGCTCCCATTCCGGACTCGTGCTTACATTCGATTGTAGCGTATTGGTTTCAAAGGTTTCGGGCTCTAGTAAAAAATGCGTGTGTGCTTTTGCATTTTCATTGGCAAACTGACACGACAATAAGGTGAATAAAAATAAACTAGCGGTGGTATATAATTTAGTGGGTAATAGTTTCATGTGTAAGATTCGATCTGTATTGGTTTGCAAAAATACACATGTCTTCTATAAATTCATAATAACAATTGTTTAAATAAAAATAATGTGCCATAAAAATATCGAAAGCCTCTTGCGTATCACCTAAATAAGTAGCTCTTCTAGAAAGTCCTTCCAATGATTTTTTCATCCCAACCGTTGTTTTGTAATTATACAACCAGTTGTGTTGTTGCATGCTTTCAAAGGCTTTTACGAAAGGGGACGCAAAAAAGCTCGACTGCTTCGCTAAAGAAGCATAGGTCTGTTCGCTGAACGACAGGAGTGCTGCATCATGTGCAAAGTATTTCGCATCATTAGCTAAAAAATGATCCATAAGCGTATCGATGATGGCGCCGGAATAGCGTTGGTAGCGTGCTTTGAAAAGTAATTGCGCTCTAATTAACGCAGGGTGCTGGTCGGTATATTGATCAATGGCTCTATGCAATAAAATGCCTTCTTGAACTTTTTGAGGGAACTGTTGTAAGGCCAATTTTCCTTTTATAAAATCACCCATCATATTGCCCAATAAAAGTGCTTCGTCCGTACCAGAAAGCAAGGCATGCCCTAAAAAATTCATTATGTAGTAGCTTGTAATTGTGAACTTAAAAATTCAAGATCATCTTTGATAGCATGTATTTCAAAATGAATCTTGTACAAAGAATTGCGTTGATAGGAAGATAATAGCGGCAATTGGCTAATGTCAATATTTAATCGTTCCCATTCTTTCAATGTAACTTGCTGCGACAACTGTATTTTAATATCATCAAAGCAGTTTAGAATCTCCCGTATGCGATCGACGTCAGCAGCTTGCGCGGGTGTAGCGGTAGCAACTGTATCCTCTTTTTCAATATTGAATTTATTGAGCTCTCTCGTTATGCGAACGATATGCGTGAGTAAGGCATAGTAGGCGGTCACTTTCTTTTTATCGTGCAAAGGTTCTTGCATGTAGCGTTGTAGCGAATCAAAGGCGATGCTATTGTGCGATTCGGCCAAACGCTTAAAGCGGGTCCATGGCAGCGAAGTTTCTTGCATGCTGCATTGGAAATAATTAAAGTTCTTAGAAATAGCTTGTAGGATATGTTTTGGCAACCAATTCTTTTCAAAGGTAGGTAAGAATACAAAGCCCGCTACTACCGCAAGCGAAGCGCCAATAGTAGTGCTTATAAGGCGTTGTATTAAGACCGTATAGGTAAGCGCTTCATCAACAGAATATAACAATACTAAACTTAAGGTGATGAAAAAAGTAGATAAAGAATAGCTTCGTTTTATACTGATGATCATGCATACGGCTGACATAAAAAACAAGAGTTCTTTCAGGTGCAAGGTGCCAGGTGTGCTCATTACTAATGCGCCGGCAAGAATGCCTAAAAATGTACCAGCTATGCGCTCTATTGCTTTTTTGTTGGTGGTTGTCACATAGGGTTGCATTACAATCAGTGTAGTGAATGGAATCCAATAGCCATATTGTATATGGGCAAGTCGATAGATAAGATAGCCAATCGTGCTAGCAATAGCGGCTCTTAATGCAAATTTAAAGGTGAAGGTATTTATATGGAACAGTGTTTGTAAATGTTGCAACCATTCTTTGGGTTGCAGGATATACAAGGTTTTATATAAGCCATACGATTGAAAGGTAAGTGCTTCTTTATCGTGTTCATTAATAACGGATAACACTTTTGTCATTAATTTTAAAATACGTTCATAGCTCAAATAGATGCGTTTTGCGTATGCGTTTTGGTGGGTCGTATCAGCAAGGTGTTTTTTGTAAAAGAGCGCATTTAATTTTTGCAAACGATTGATTTGCACTTTAACTAATAAATAATCTTCTTTTTGGAGCGACAAGATAAAATAAGCCATGCGATTGCACAATTGTTCATGCGCTTTCATAACGCCATACAAAGCAATGCATGCTAATTCTGTTTCTTTGTTGTAGGCCAAGTTGCGCAGCTCCTCTTCTATATTGGCAGTGATGCTTCCAATAAGGGCAGCCGCTTTTCTAATTTGCGCTAACTCTAATTCTTGTTTGTTTTGCTGCGCTACTTGATGCGCTAATTTTGCATGAAATTGCAAGGAGTTATCTAAGGCATTGCGCACTTCTCGTTCGCTTAAATAAATAGCTCGTATGTTATTTTTTTTGCCTCGCTGATTAAAGCCTTCTGATAGCGTATGCTGCAAGGCAGCAATACTCTTCCAAATGAGGGCTATGCTTCTACGATAGGGTTTTTGTACGGGTATAAAAATGCTGAAGAGCACACCCAAAATTAAACTCCATAAACCACCAATGCCTATCCATACAATTCTTTTGCTTAGTACTTCTTCAATGGGGCAGGGATAAGCATTAGTGAAGATGAACATGACAAAAATACTAATGGCTAAACCACTCCCACGCTCACCGATATTTTTGAAGAGGCCAGTTAGAAAACCTACAACAAACATAAAAAAGACACTCAAGGATAATACGGTGCCCGAGCTACTACCTAAAAACCCAAAGCCCATGGCAAATAAAATAGCAATAAGCAATACTTTCAAGCGCTGTGTGAAATTGCCTTTCAATTCCATCCAGCCAATGGCTTCTGCGGTTAAGGTGATAAATCCACCCTCTGTTTCGTGGTGGGTGTAGATGCCCCATACGAGCGGCACACATGCGGCAATGCCCATGCGCAAGCCCCAACTCAGCAGCGGTTCAAAACGTTCGCTTTCTAATAGTTGGTCTAATGTCTTTAAGGAAATGATGGAATAACTTTTTTTCAATTTTTTTATAATTACGCTACACAAAGTTAAGTTTTAATAAGCTACGATGAGCCTTAATGGATAGCAAATCAACTCATTTTTTTTGCACAAAATTTTTAGGTACGAATTAAAACAAGTAGGTTTGTAGGATAATTTTAATTTCACATGAACAAGGTTTCGATTTTACAAGAAAAACAAGCTGCTGCTTTATTAGGCGGTGGTGCTGCTCGTATAGAAAGTCAACATAAAAAAGGTAAACTTACCGCTCGTGAGCGTATTCAATTATTGTTAGATGAAGGATCGTTTGAAGAGATAGGTATGTTAGTAGCGCATCGTTGTAAAGACTTTGGCATGGAACAAGAAACGTATTTAGGTGATGGTGTTGTTACCGGTTATGGTACGGTCAATGGTCGATTGGTTTATGTGTTCTCTCAAGACTTTACTGTTTTTGGGGGTAGCTTATCCGAAACGCATGCCGAAAAAATTTGTAAGCTTATGGATTTGGCGGTGCAAAATGGTGCTCCCTTAATAGGCTTGAATGATAGTGGTGGTGCGCGTATCCAAGAAGGCGTTGTGTCTTTGGGGGGCTATGCCGATATTTTTCATCGCAATGTAAAAGCCTCTGGGGTGATTCCGCAATTATCGGCTATCATGGGTCCTTGCGCTGGTGGTGCTGTGTATTCTCCAGCCATTACCGATTTTATTTTAATGGTCGAGAAAACTTCGTACATGTTTGTAACGGGCCCGAATGTAGTAAAAACGGTTACGCATGAAGAAGTGAGTAGTGAAGAATTGGGCGGGGCTACTACGCATGCTTCTAAATCGGGTGTTACGCATTTTGCCATGGCCAACGAAGTAGAGTGTATTGAGTATGTGAAAAAATTATTGAGCTATATGCCTCAAAATTGTGAGGAAGAAGCACCCGCTTGGGAATATGAATTGGGCAATGAAGTGCGTGAGCAATTGAACAGCCTTATCCCCGAAAGTGCTAATCAGCCTTATGATATGAAAGAGGTAATAGAACAAGTAGTAGATGCTGAAAGCTTTTTAGAAGTGCATAAACAATATGCCGAAAATATCATTGTTGGTTTTGCGCGTATTGCGGGTAGAAGTATTGGTGTGGTGGCAAATCAACCAGCTTGTTTAGCGGGCGTTTTAGATATTGATGCCAGTAAAAAAGCGGCGCGCTTCGTTCGTTTTTGCGATGCCTTCAATATACCATTACTCGTATTGGTAGATGTTCCAGGTTTCTTGCCGGGTACCGATCAAGAATGGCATGGTATTATTACCAATGGAGCAAAATTATTATATGCATTGAGCGAAGCAACAGTGCCGAAAATCACTGTAATTACTAGAAAAGCTTATGGTGGTGCGTATGATGTGATGAATTCAAAACATATTGGTGCCGATCTCAATTTTGCATGGCCAAACGCGGAGATCGCGGTAATGGGTGCAAAAGGTGCAGCTGAAATTATTTTCAAAAAAGAAATTAGTGAAGCTGCCGATAAAGAAGCAAAATGGAAAGAGAAAGAACAAGAGTACTTAGATAAATTTGCTAACCCATATGGAGCTGCTGCTAGAGGCTTCATCGATGAGGTGATCATACCATCGCAAACACGCTTGAAATTAATTAAAGCCTATGCGATGTTAGAAAACAAACAGGTAGCTACTCCAAAACGCAAACACGGAAATATTCCATTATAATTATTAAACACGACTTCGGTCGTGTTTTTTCTATGTTGTCTCGTATACTTCGCACTGCAAAATTATTAGTCGATCGGCAATATTATATAGCTTTCGTAGCGTGTAGTTTGCCTGCGGTACTTTTTTATCAAAGTCCTGCTGCGCTTAGCTACACCGCACTCGCTTATATGGGTGCCCTATTCCTGGCTACCTACACGGCCTATCAATGGCATCATATATTTTATCATCAAGCTTCTAAACCTGCATCGCTGTATGCATTTATAAAGCAAGCATCACCTATAGAGCCTTTGCTCCTTCTCATGCTGTTGAGCAGCTGCTTGCCTATGTATGTGGTGGGCTTCGGACTTATATTAGCACTGGTGTCATTGCTATATTCTTATCCGCTTTTAGAAAACTGGGGTATTAAACCCTTGAATCGTTATGGACAGCTTAAGCCTTTTGTGCTCAGCGGGGTATGGGTGTTGGCATCCGCTTACTTGCCTATGCGCATGATGGCAAATATGGATCTAGTGTTGTTGTTCCGTTATAGTTTTATGGTATGGATTTCTTGTTGTCTTTTCGATGCGCGTGATGCAGCAAAAGATACCACTAACCAAGTGTGCACGCTAGCTAACAGTTATAGCCCCAGAATTTTTCATGCGTTGCTGTATCTGTTAGTGCTCGTTTATATGGGTTTGTCGTATGCACCACCGTCATGGAGTGGCGTAGAAATAATTAGAGGCATAGCTGCGATGGTATGTATTCGCTACTATGCCTCTTGTAGTGCTTATGTATTTGAAGTAGCCATTAATGGCTTACTTCTTTTCTTTGCGATGACGCAATTATTCGTCTAATTTTAATACGGCTAAAAACGCGTCTTGTGGAATCTCTACGCTTCCAATTTGGCGCATACGTTTTTTACCTTCTTTTTGTTTCTCTAATAATTTTCGTTTACGAGAAATATCCCCACCATAACATTTTGCGGTTACGTCTTTGCGCATAGCAGAGATGTTTTCACGCGCTACAATTTTAGCGCCAATGGCAGCTTGGATGGCAATTAAGAATTGTTGACGCGGTAATAATTCTTTTAATTTTGCACATAATTTACGACCAAAATCTTGTGAGCGACTTCTATGAATTAAAGCACTCAAAGCATCTACTTTCTCGCTGTTTAATAAGATGTCCATTTTTACGATATCACTTTCTCTATAGTCAATTGGATAATAATCGAAAGAGGCATAACCACGCGTACTCGATTTTAGTTTATCATAAAAATCAAATACAATCTCCGTCAAAGGCATCTCAAAAGTAAGTTCTACACGCGTTGGCGTTAAATAGGTTTGATTGATGAGCATCCCTCTTTTGCCTAAGCATAAGCTCATGATATTACCGATATAATCTGGCGATGTAATAATTTGTGCACGAATAAAAGGCTCCTCAAAACTTTTTAGTTTTGTAGGATCGGGCATTTCGGTAGGGTTATTTACAATAAGGGTTTCGCCGCTATTGAGGTGCGCGATAAAACTTACATTGGGAACGGTGGTAATCACCATTTGGTTGAACTCGCGCTCCAAACGCTCTTGGATAATCTCCATGTGCAACATACCTAAGAAGCCGCAACGGAAACCAAAACCTAAAGCTTGCGAAGTCTCGGGTTCAAAGGTGAGGGAGGCATCGTTGAGTTGCAATTTCTCCATACACTCGCGGAGCTCTTCAAAATCGTCGGTTTCTACAGGGAAGATCCCCGCAAATACCATGGGTTTTACTTCTTCAAAACCTTTTACCGTCTCTTGACTTGGGTTTTTGAGTAGGGTGATGGTATCGCCTACTTTTACTTCTTTAGCATTTTTAATACCCGTGATGATATAGCCTACATCGCCGGTAGTCACTTCGTTTTGTGGCGATAAGCCCATTTTCAAAACGCCCACTTCATCGGCATAGTAATGGTTGCCACTATGCACAAATTGTACTTGATCGTTCTTTTTAATACTACCATTGAATATTCTAAAATAAGCGATGATACCGCGAAAAGAGTTGAATACCGAATCGAATATTAACGCTTGCAAAGGCTCTTCAGGTTTTCCTTTTGGTGCCGGAATGCGATCAATAACCGCGGTCAATACTTCTTCAATACCAATGCCACTTTTGCCCGATGCTAAGATGATATCTTCTGGTTTACAACCAATTAGCTCAACAATCTGATCCGTTACTTCCGGTATCATGGCTCCTTCCATATCAATTTTATTGATAACAGGAATGATCTCTAAATCATTATCTAGGGCTAAATATAGATTGCTGATCGTTTGTGCTTGTATACCTTGAGAGGCATCTACCAAAAGTAAAGCCCCTTCGCATGCAGCCAAGGCACGTGATACTTCATAGCTAAAATCCACATGGCCAGGCGTATCAATAAGGTTGAGTTTATAGGTAGTGCCTTTCCATTCGTAGCTCATTTGGATGGCATGACTTTTAATGGTAATGCCTTTTTCTCGCTCCAAATCCATATCGTCTAAGAACTGAGCTTGCATGTCTCGGTCGGAGATGGTTTTGGTAAATTCCAATAAACGATCGGCCAAGGTAGATTTACCATGGTCGATATGAGCGATAATGCAAAAATTTCGGATGTTTTTCATTGCGGTCGCAAAGATAGTCAAAGAAGCAAAGAAGTTTTAGTACTTATACCGATTTGGTTGTTCTAAATCTAATTAATACATCAACTGCTTCTTTGCTGAGTTTTTCCAACCTGCGCGACTTTCATAATCGACAAAGAAAATCTTCAAATCGGCTTGACTTTCGTAATCGACGAAGAAGATTTTTTTCTTGGCTTGACTTTCATATTCCGTAAAAAACCATTTGCCATTGTTATCGCCCGCTTGAGAATCGTACTTGACTTTGTAAATAAGCAAATCGGCCTGGGATTCATAATTAACCACAAATACTTTTACATCAGCTTGGTTTTCATAATCTACGGAATATACTTTTTGTGCATGACAAAAGAAGTTAAAACTGAAGAAAAGAATACTAGAGAAAATAAGGTTTTTCATTAGGTTG
>CAIWHF010000063.1 GCA_903912405.1 uncultured Bacteroidota bacterium
AAGAGAGCAAGAAATTAATGGTTTTACTTCACAGAGTAATTTCAAAGTGGATGCCTATTTGATCGCTCCCGATAGCGAAAAAAGACCCTTGCAATTTAAAGCAGAACTTAGTGACAAGTTTTCTAAAAATGAAGAGGCTAAAGCATTTTTAGCATCTTGTATGCATGCCAGCTACCAAGTGGTAGATGTGCAAACAAAACCTACCAAAAAATCACCTACGGCTCCATTCACTACCTCTACCTTACAACAAGAGGCAAGTAGAAAATTAGGGTACTCGGTTACTCGAACCATGTCGGTAGCACAAAAACTCTATGAAAATGGTCATATAAGTTATATGCGTACCGATTCTGTTTCGCTTTCCGAAACAGCTATTGAAAATATTAAAGATGCCGTTACGAATAAATACGGAGCTTCTTATTTTCAAAGAAGAAAGTATGCCAATAAAAACGAATCGGCTCAAGAGGCGCATGAAGCGATACGACCAACCGATATGCATACAGAAGATGTGGGGGACAGCGATGGACAACGATTATATGAATTAATTTGGAAGCGTACGATGGCGTCTCAAATGGCCGATGCAGAAATAGATCGTACCATTGCTAAGATTGAAGTAAGTACTAATAAAGCGCTCCTTATGGCAAGTGGTGAAGTGATTACTTTTTATGGCTTTTTGAAAGCTTACCAAGAAAGTACGGATGATGAAGAAGACGATAAGGATGCTAATACCTCTAATTTACCACCACTGAAAATTGGTCAACAAGTAGACTTTAAAGAAATGCGCGCTATGCAACGCTTTTCTCGTCCGCCTGCGCGCTATACAGAGGCGGCTTTGGTAAAAAAATTAGAAGAGTTGGGTATTGGCAGGCCATCTACCTACGCACCTACAATCAAAACAATTGTAGATAGAGCGTATGTGGAGAAAGGAACGCAAGAGTCGGTTGTTAGAAATTTTGAACAATTGATTTTGAAAGAAAATCAGATTCAAGAAAGTGTTGAAAAGGAAAATACGGGAGGTAATAAAGGTAAATTAGTGCCAACAGATTTAGGTTTAGTGGTAACACAATTCCTTTCTGAAGGTTTTGATAAAATTATGGACTATAATTTTACCGCAAAAATAGAACAAGAATTTGATGAGATTGCCATTGGGAAATTGGAGTGGGAAGAAATGCTTCGCCAATTTTATAAGCCCTTTCATGCCACTGTAGAAGATTCTATGGCACAGCAAGGAAGAGTTACTGGAGAGCGGGAGTTAGGTGTAGATCCTAAGTCGGGCAAGCCAGTGATAGCTCGTTTAGGAAAATATGGGGCTATGGTACAAATGGGCATTGCAGATGAGGAAGAAAAACCACAATTTGCTTCTCTAAACCCTAATCAAAGCATACAAACAATTACCCTGCAAGAAGCCTTAGATTTATTTAAGTTGCCTATGCATGTAGGTAAAAAAGAAGATATAGATGTCATTGTACATTCGGGCAGATTTGGCCCTTATATTAGTTGGGGCGAATTGAAAGTTTCTTTACCTAAAGGCTTAGATCCTTTAACGGTAGATTTTTCTAAAGCGTTACAACTCATTAGCGAGAAACAAGCAGCAGACGCACCCATTGCTACATTTGATTCGAAACCTGTTACTAAAGGAACAGGTCGCTTTGGTCCGTTTATCAAATGGAATGATATGTATATTAATGTGCCTAGAAGATTTGATTTTGAACATTTGTCAAAAGCAGATATCGATACCTTAATCAATGCAAAAATTGAAAAAGAATCTAAACGCTATATTCAACATTGGGAGTCGGAAAAAATTGCTATTGAGAATGGACGTTGGGGCCCCTTCATTCGTTTTGGGAAACAAATGATCAAATTGGATAGGGTAGCAAATGGAGAAAAACAAACAGAAGCCTTATTGCAAGCGCTTAGTTTGGAAGATGTGAAGAAGATGATTGAAGAGAAAATTCCAAATGCCTTTACTAAAAAAGCGAGTGTCAAAAAAGCGGTTGCTAAAAAAACAGTTACTAAAAAAGCAGTTGCCAAAAAATCAACAGCAGTAAAAAAATAAATAATTACTTTTCAACAGCTTTAAAAACGAATGTGCAAAACACATTCGTTTTTTTGTTTATTATACCAATCATTTGTTTTTATTTTGAATAATCTATGACCGAGCGCAACGAATTAAATGCAATTATTCAATTATTAGAGGATCCAGATCAGGAAGTATATGGAGTGGTCTCTAATAAATTAGTGGAGTACGGCACTGCACTCGTCCCTTCTTTGCTGCAAGTACAGTATGCCAGTACTTCAGATTTAATGCAAGAAAGAATTGATATTATTATACATCAGATTCAATTGAAAGATGCAATAGCGCAATTTAAACATTGGCAATCTTTAAGGACCCCTTCTATTATAGACGGTTTAATGATTGTATCTTCTATTATCAATGTGCAATTTGACAAAGAGGCTACCTTACAATTGTTCGAGCAAATGCGTAAAAGCTGTTGGTTGGAATTAAATCATTATCTAACATCCTTAGAGAAAATCACTACGCTTAATAGTGTACTTTTTAATCACCTGCATTTTAAAGGGGAGTTAGATATGACAAAAGAAGAGCAATTATTCAATATTGAGTTTGTTTTGCAGTTCAAAAAAGGCAACATGCTTTCTATGGGCGCATTATATATGGCATTGGCTCAAGTATTAGATTTGCCAGTAAAACTAATTAAAGTTGAAGATCATTATTTGTTGGCTTATGTTGATAGTCAGATTTCTTTTCTAGATCCTGAGCAAAAACCTATTGAATCCATTCAGTTTTTTATAAATCCATTGCTTGGCGATATTTATTCTATGGAAGAAATTGATGCTTTTCTAAAAACTCAAGAAGTGAACATTGAAAAAGATAAGTTTCCATTTCATACCAATGAAAGTTTATTATTGCATTATACCGAGAATATGTTTCAGTTTTATACCTATAAGGAAGCGTATGAACTTGCAGATTTAATGAAGGCTTTTCTACTCGGGATTAAACATCCTTAGCTTTATTTAAAAACTGTATGTTACGATGCAATCCTTTCCATTTACTTCTTTTTAATGGACTATGTTTGAATAGGGTATTAAACGTACTTTCTTCAATAGCTTCCCATTCTTGAGAGCTTAAATTAAGAATTTCTTTATGCGCTGTGAAAGCTTGTTCGGTATGTGGTTTCGAAAATCGATTCCAAGGGCAAACGTCTTGACAAACATCGCATCCAAAAAGCCAGTTATCCATTTTGCCCTCAAACTCATTGGGAATTAACTGATCTTTTAATTCAATAGTTAGATAAGAAATACATTTGGAGGCATCAATGCTTTTGTTGTCTATGATAGCGTCTGTTGGGCATGCATCGATACATCTGGTGCAAGTGCCACAATGATCCGTTTTAAAAGTCGGGTCGGGCGCTAATTCTAAATCACAAATAATGGTGGCGATAAAGAAAAAAGATCCAGCTTGTTTATTTATTAAATTGCCGTTTTTACCAATCCAACCTAAACCACTTTTATTGGCCCAAGTGCGCTCTAATACGGGTGCGCTATCTACAAATCCTCTGCCGTCTATTTGTCCAATGTGTTTATTTATGAATGCGAAAAGTGCTTTTAATTTCTCTTTTATCACCTCATGATAATCATATCCCCAAGCATATTTGGCAATTTTAGGAGCTGTGCTGGATTGATTTTCTTCAGGGTAATAATTGAGTAATAAAGTAATAACACTTTTAGCATTAGGCACTAATTTCCTAGGGTCTACACGTAGATCAAAATGATTTTCTAAATAACTCATTTTGCCGTGGTAATTATTTTTTAAAAAGGATTCTAGTCGAACTGCATCTTGTTCTAAAAATTCAGCTTTAGCAAAACCAACACTCATAAAGCCTAATCGTAAGGCTTCTTGTTGAATGCGTTGTTTGTTGCTTAGCATATTAGGAAATTTTATGGAGTTGTAATAGGGGCATTAGATGCAATTGCTTTAGCACAGTTTCTTCAACAGCTAATGCAACCTTGAAATCAATAATACAGAATAATTGTAAATCTTGGTGCGTAATGATGCAATTATTTTTTTTCAAAACTACCAAGGCATCATTATAGTAATTATAATTAATTTCTAATTGGTACGCGTTTGTAATTTCTATTGTTATTAATTTATTTTCTTGAAGCACTAATCTAGTAGCCGTTTTGTAGGCATTAATTAATCCTGGCACACCCAATAAGGTGCCCCCAAAATAGCGAACCACCACTACAAGTACATCGGTAAGTTCCATGCTGTCTATCTGTCCTAAGATTGGCTTGCCGGCACTTCCAGCGGGTTCTCCATCGTCATTAGCTCGATATTGCAATCCATTAGTTCCCATTCTAAAGGCATAACAAAAATGAACAGCTTTAAAATGCTCTTTTTTCAATTGTTCTACAATAGGTTTTAATAAACGCAGCTCTGAAAAAGGAAAGGAGTAAGCAATAAATCTACTGCCTCTATCTTTAAACTCGGCAATTTGAGTATCTGCTATACTTGTATATGCGTTAATTTTTTCTGACATGGATTAAAATAAATCTTCGAAAGCAATTAGTAGTATAGCCGCTATTCCCAAAAGAAGTCCAATAGTATTGACTTTATTCATTCGTTCTTTAAATAAAAAGAGTGCTGCTATTGCTGCGCAAACAACAACCCCAATATTGGCAATTGGAATGATTGCAGAGCTATTCATGATATGACTGTTGAGGAGTTTTATAAAAAAATAAATTGAAAAGTAGTTGGGGATACCCAAAATACAGCCAGCCACTATATTCTTAAATGCAAATTTGGTTTTTTTACGAATTAGATTTTGGATGAGTATGCCCATGCCTATAATAGCAGCAGTACTAAATACATAGATGGTGAAGTAGGCTTGATCCTCTGTATTATTCAAGAAAGTAGTTTCTACAAATTTTACAAAACTATCTAGTAAGCCACTTAGTAAAAATAATAGTGCAATGAGTTTCCAAGAGTTTTGCTTTTCTGCCTTTTCTGTTTTTTTAGACGAAAAATATACAGCAGGGATAGCCAATAAAATCCCAATGATTCTCAATGTAGTAGATGTTTCGTTATAAGCGATTATAGAAATGATTACAGGAATTATTAAGGATAGCTTATTGGAAATAGTAGTAGCTGTTATGCCAATTGTTTTTGTGCAATATCCTATAAGATTAAATACACTTATAAATGCTATGCCCATAATAATGGCATAGGGCAGCCATGCTGCATGGATTTGTGTGGTAGTATAAGGCATGTCACCCAAATACCAAGTACCTGTTATAACACAGGTGATGTAATTAAATACAATAGCTTGAAAGGTATCTATATTGTATTTAGGGAATATTTTAAATAAAACGGATAAAAGGGTATTTAAAACTATGACGAGTATAAAGTAAATCATTTATATAAATTGATTGTCTTGGTGTTTGTAGATAGCAATATTATTGTCTTTTAATTTAAATGTATTTATGCAGCGCTCTTTTTTTAAGATGGGTGCTTTAATTCCTTCTTTTAATGATGCCTTGCTTACGCATACATTGGCTTCGTCCCACAAATCACTTTTAATAAATTCATTTAAGGTAAATGGTCCGCCTTCAATTAACACAGCGCTTATTTGTTGGGTATGTAAGTAATCTACAATTTGATTAGGTATAGGTTGTTCTTCTGTTAATCGCACCCATTTTAAATGTTCTTGTATTTCATTTTTTAAATAGTTAAAAATAATTGTGTTGCTTTCTTTATTAAATACACTAGCTTGTAAATCTAATTTTAATAAGGGGTCAATTACAATTCTCGTTGCTTGTTGCGCAGTAGCATAGCTACTAGTAAGCAAGGGATTATCTATGGAAACCGTATTCCTCCCCACTAAAATGGATGGAATTTGCGATCGTAATTGTTGCATCCAAAGTTTATGCAAACGATTGCTTATGGATATGCGTTGCTTTGAATTACCTACAAACCCATCGCTTGTTGCGGCCCATTTCAAATAGATATAAGGCCTTTTTTTTATAATATTGGTAAAAAATACTTTGTTTAATTGCAATCCTTCTTGCTCTAATATGCCGCAACGTACTTCTATACCATGTTGTTGTAAATAGTCAATACCATTGCCGTTTACTTGCTCAAAAGGGTCTTTGTTGCAGATCACAACTTGTTTGATGCCACTTGCTACCACTAAATGAGAACAGGGAGGTGTTTTGCCAAAATGAGCACAAGGCTCTAAATTGACATATAAGCAACTTTGAGCAATCAGTGCTTGGTCTTGTTCCGCTACGCTATTGATACAGTTTACTTCTGCATGCGGACCGCCGTAATAAGCATGATAGCCTTCTCCAATAATACGATTGTTATATACTAATACCGCACCCACTAAAGGGTTGGGTGCAGCTTTAACTGCTCCTTTTCGAGCAAGATCAAAACAGCGACGCATAAACAACTCCTTATTCATAACTGTAAAATTGCATAAAAGATTTTATATACCCTCTAAATTCGATTATTCATTTTAAAATCAGGCTTTATTATTACTTTTGATTGATCATGATTACAATTAAACAGGCGTTACACAATAGTATTGCTGCTTTGCAAAAGAGCTACGACGATCGAGAAGCAAGAGCAATCAGTCAGCTTTTGATAGAACATATTACGCAGTACACAAAGTTGGATGTTTTAATGCATGCTAATGAATTGCTATTTGAAGCGCAAATGCAAGCGTATCATGCTGCCTTAGAACGATTGCAGAAGCTTGAGCCTATCCAATATGTGTTGGGCTATGCTTGGTTTATGAATAAAAAGTTAGCGGTCAATAATGCGGTATTGATACCAAGACCAGAAACGGAAGAATTAATTAGCTTAATTAAAGAACATCATGCAAGTGATGCACCGCTCTCTATTTTAGAAATTGGTACCGGTTCAGGATGTATTGCCATTGCTCTTAAAGCACATTTTAAAGCAGCTAATATATTGGCTATAGATATTAGTGAAGCAGCTTTGGCTGTTGCCAAAGAAAATGCCAAGCAGCATCATTGTGTCATAGATTTCCAGCTAGTTGACTTTTTAAATTTGGATGAGCATATAGCCTTTCCAAAGTTTGATATCATTGTTTCCAATCCACCTTATATTCCCATACAAGAAAAAGTAACGATGGAGCAACATGTGATTCAACATGAGCCGGATAATGCACTATTTGTTCCTAATAATACGCCCTTAGTATTTTTTCAAGCAATAGCGCACTATGCCATGCAGCAAAACTATGGTCCTATAGCTATTTACTGCGAACTCCATCAAGATTTTGCCTTGCAGACGAAGGCATTGTTTGAAAATGAAGGATACACTTCGGTAAGTATCTACAAAGATGTTTTTGAAAATTGGCGAATGTTAAAAGCTATAAAAAAATAAAGGACTGCCTAGGCAGTCCTTTATTTTTTTATAGCTTTTAGATATTAACTTTTAGCAAATTCTGCACGAATTACATTCAATGCACCACCAGCTTTAAACCATTCAATTTGTTGGTCGTTATAGCTATGGTTTACTTGAATTGTTTCATTGCTTCCATCTGTATGGTGAATTACTAAACTTAAAGGTGTATTAGCATTGAAAGAGGTTAATCCAACAATGTCAAATTGATCATCTTCTTTAATTTTATCGTAGTCTGCTTTGTCAGCAAAGGTCAATGCCAACATACCTTGTTTTTTCAAATTGGTTTCGTGAATACGAGCAAATGATTTTACTAATATGGCACGAACACCTAAATGACGAGGTTCCATAGCAGCATGCTCACGAGAGCTACCTTCGCCATAGTTTTCATCACCTACTACAATAGATCCAAAACCTTGTGCTTTATAAGCTCTTTGAACAGATGGTACGGCGTCGTATTCGCTAGTAAGTTGATTTTTTATACTGTTGATTTTTTCATTGAAGAAATTGGTAGCACCTATCAATAAATTGTTAGAGATATTATCTAAGTGACCTCTTAATTTCAACCATGGTCCCGCCATAGAGATATGGTCGGTAGTACATTTGCCTTTTGCTTTAATCAATAGTTTCAAACCATTTATGTCAGTGCCTTCCCATGCCGTGAATGGAGCAAGTAATTGTAAGCGTCCAGAATCTGGGGCTACATTTACTTGTACTTGACTGCCATCAACTGCAGGTGCAATAAAGCCAGCATCTTCAACGTCAAAGCCTTTTGTTGGTAATTCGTTTCCAACAGGAGCGTCTAATTTTACTGCTTCACCTGCTTCGTTTACTAAGGTGTCGGTAAGTGGATTGAATCCTAAATCACCAGCAATAGCTAAGGCTGTTACGATCTCTGGAGATGCAACAAATGCATAGGTGTTTGGATTGCCATCTTGGCGAGCTTGGAAATTTCTATTGAACGAATGAATGATCGTGTTTTTTTCTTTTTTCTCTGCACCTGTTCTCGCCCACATACCAATACATGGTCCGCAAGCATTCGCAAATACTTTAGCACCAATTTGATCAAAAGTTGATAAGAAACCGTCTCTTTCGATAGTGTAACGAATCATTTCTGAACCTGGTGTAATCATGAATTCAGCTTTTGTTTTTAAGTTCTTATCAGCAACTTGTTGTGCTAATGAAACAGCTCTGCTGATATCTTCGTAAGAAGAGTTGGTGCAAGAACCAATTAAACCTGCCTCCACTTTTAAAGGCCAATTGTTTTTAATTGCTTCTTCTTTTAATTTAGAAATTGGAGTAGCTAAATCTGGAGTGAAAGGACCATTTACGTAGGGTTCTAATTCATCTAAATTGATTTCGATTACTTGATCGTAATATTTTTCAGGATGTGCATATACTTCAGCATCCGGACGTAAATGTTCTTTGATTGCCGTTGCTGCATCAGCGATTTCAGCTCTACCTGTTGCTCTTAAATAATCAGCCATTTTTTCATCATAGCCAAATAAAGAACAAGTAGCGCCTACTTCAGCACCCATATTACAAATGGTTCCTTTGCCTGTTGCACTTAAGCTATCGGCACCTTCACCAAAATATTCTACAATAGCACCAGTTCCACCTTTAACGGTTAAGATACCCGCTACTTTTAAAATAATATCTTTCGCTGCAGCCCATCCGTTTAATTTACCAGTCAATTTTACACCAATTACTTTTGGCATTTTCAACTCCCATGGTAAACCAGCCATTACATCCACCGCATCAGCACCGCCAACGCCAATTGCCACCATACCCAAACCGCCAGCATTAACGGTATGCGAATCGGTACCAATCATCATTCCACCTGGGAAGGCATAATTTTCTAAAACAATTTGGTGAATAATACCAGCTCCTGGTTTCCAGAACCCGATACCATATTTGTTAGATACAGATGCTAAGAAATCAAATACTTCTTTACTTTCTTCATTTGCAAACGCTAAGTCGGTATTAGCTCCAACTTTTGCTTGGATAAGATGGTCGCAATGCACCGTAGAAGGCACCGCTACTTTATCTCTTCCGCAAGTCATAAATTGTAACAAGGCCATTTGAGCAGTGGCATCTTGCATCGCAACGCGATCGGGTGCAAAATCAACATAACTTTCGCCTCTTACAAATGGGGTAGTACTTGTATTGCAAAGGTGTGCATACAAGATTTTTTCTGTTAGGGTTAATGGATGTCCTAAAAGATTTCTAGTAGCAGCAACTCGCTCAGGTAGTTGTTGGTATACTTTTTTGATAAGGTCTAAATCGAAAGCCATAATTATGAGGGTATATTTAATATTAAAGTTGTGCGAAATTATTGATTTTTTGTCAAAAAGGCTAATTTAAAAACCGAAAATTGATGTTAAGATTAGTTTGGTGCTAAGGTATTCTATAAATAGCTATGGATTTGGCTTTAGGAGCTTATATTTGTTGCGAAAACACCCCTCATGGCTACATTTAAAAATGAATTTTCTTGGTCGCTCAGTAGAAACGAATTGTTTCACTATTGCCCCAGAAAATACTTCTACAATTATTACGAATATTGGGATGGTTGGTTGTGGAATGCACCGCCTTTGAAGAAAAAAATATATCAATTAAAAAAGATGTCGGCCTTAGACATGTGGTTGGGTGATGTGGTACATCGATGTATTAAATTTAGTATCCTTCATAAAGATAAAGAGGCGCCTTTCCTTTTAGATAGTTTGCAAAAAAGATTAGCACATGATTTAGCGCTGTCATTTAAAAATGCACAAGGTCCTATTCAAGCCAAAAATTTATTATTGATAGAACATTATAAAGGTTTGCCTGTTGATGAGCATTATTGGTTTGAAAAAGGAGCATCTTTATTAAAGACCTATTTACAATCTACTTGGTATGAACACTTAAAAACCATACCTGCTAATCAATTTATTTACGTAGATGCCGATGATATTAAAAGTATGCAATTTGATGTAAACGGGTTGCGTGTTTATGCCATTCCCGATTTGTGTTTTTATAACCAAGACGGACAATTGGTATTGATAGATTGGAAAACTGGTAAAGAGCGACACACGGAATTGTCTCCCCAATTGAAAATTTATGCCTTGCGTTTACAGTTAGTGGATGGTATTATTCCAAGTGATAAAAGTATTCAGGCTTATACACATTATATTCAAACGGGCACTGATGTTGGGAGATTAATTGAAGAAGCGGATATTGACGAAGCCTATGCCATCATTGCAACGGGTAAACAACAAATGTTGGCCTTGCTTGAAGATGAAGCTGAAAATAAACCAAAGCCAATGGCCTGTTTTGAAAAAACGGAGGATGCCACTAAGTGTGCAATTTGTCCTTTTCAAGAAATCTGTAATTAAAAGCGAAACCCTCAAATACGTATTTAAAAACTTATATTTGCAGCTATGAAATCGTATAGTAACCTTACCGCACTAAGGGCATTAATTAAAGCTAGTTTGCAATCCATTTTTAAGAGTCCATCAGCTATTGTTTTTGGGGTAGCCTTCCCATTAATATTTATCATGGTTTTTGGTTTTTTAGGAGGCGGTAAAGATCCTGTGTTTTCAGTGGCTGATGCATTAACTAGTGATACCACAGTTTCCTTGAATAGATCTTTGCACCAAGTGCCGCAATTAAAATGGAAAACCTTTGCTACGCAAAATGAAATAGATGCTGCATTGCAAAATGGAACCATTACGGCTACTATTGCTATACAGCAACCGATTGCATCGCAACCGGCACAAATAGTGATACAGGCTGCATCCTCTGGTGCGAAAAATTTACCAGCATTGCAAGCTATAGTAAAACAAGTTATTCAATTGCAAGATCCATCAATACAACAAAAGATGGCTGCTGTTGCTAATGTTCAAATACGCATTCAGCAAGTTAGAGCCTACAAATCAATTGATTTTATATTACCCGGTCAATTGGGTTTTTCCTTATTGGCAGGTAGTGTGTTTGGTACTGCTTTTGTATTTTTTAATTTGCGACAAACACTTGTGTTGAAACGTTTTTTCGCAACGCCAGTTAGAAAAGAAATTATTGTAGTAAGTGAAGGCATCGCTAGAATGCTTTTTCAATTATTAACCTCATTGGTAATTATCGTGATTGGCCATTTTGCATTTGGCTTTACGTTAGTAAATGGTTTTTGGACGGGCTTAGAGATGTTACTATTAAGTGCCTTGGGTATTATTGTTTTCATGGGTTTTGGTTTTGTAGTAAGTGGCTTGGCAAAAACAGATGCTACCATTCCGCCTATTGCCAATTTGATTACCTTGCCGCAGTTTTTATTAGCGGGTACTTTTTTCTCCATAGATAATTTTCCTAAATGGTTGCAACCCATAACCAAAGCAATGCCGCTGACGTATTTAAATGATGCTATGCGTAAAATTGCTTTCGATGGTGCACATTTATGGGATGTAAAAGCAGATATATTGGTATTATGTTTATTTGGATTGGGAATTTATTTATTAGCGTCTCGAGTATTTAAGTGGGAATAATTTAAAAACAGAAGTATGAATTTAGAATTTAATAAGAATGAAGATGCAATGCGTTTGATCATCAGTCAAATGCGTCAACGCCATGCTCAAATTAGTTTGGGTGGTGGTAAAAAAGCTATAGAGAAAGCAAAAGAAAAAGGGAAATTAAGTCCTCGTGAGCGCATCGATTATTTAATAGATGCAGATACGGAGTTTCAAGAAATTGGAGCGTTTACAGCCTATGAAATGTATCAAGAACATGGAGGCTGTCCGGCAGGGGGCACAGTTGGAGGTTTAGGATTTGTGAGTGGTAAATTATGCATGATCATTGCTAATGACAATACAGTAAAAGCGGGTGCTTGGTTCCCATTGACCGGGAAGAAAAATTTACGCTTACAAGAAATTGCCATGGAGAACAAATTGCCCGTTATTTACATTGTAGATAGCGCCGGTGTTTATTTGCCTATGCAAGATGAAATCTTCCCAGATAAAGAACACTTCGGTCGCATTTTTAGAAATAATGCGATGATGAGCGCTATGGGTATTACACAAATAGCTGCTGTAATGGGTAGTTGTGTTGCGGGAGGTGCTTATTTGCCTATCATGAGCGATGAAACTTTGATGGTGGAAGGTAATGGTTCTATCTTTTTGGCAGGACCTTATTTAGTAAAAGCAGCGATTGGTGAAGATGTAGATATTCAAACATTAGGCGGCGCTACAACGCATAATGAAATAAGTGGTATTGCTGATTATAAATTTGAAAATGAGCAAGATTGCTTAGACCAAGTAAAACGAATTATTAGTAAAATAGGGAAACAAGAGCAAGCAGGATTTGATCAAATTGCAGCAGTAGCACCTAGGCGTGCTACGCAAGAAGTATATGGTTTAGTAAGCGCAGAAAATAATAAGAATTTTGATGTGGCAGCTGTTATAGAAACAATTGTAGATGCCGATTCTTTTGATCAATTTAAAGAAGATTATGGTAAAACAATTGTTTGTGGTTATGCGCGTGTGGCTGGTTGGGCAGTAGGCATAGTAGCCAATCAGCGTAAAATTGTAAAAAGTGGTAAGGGTGAAATGCAAATGGGTGGTGTGATTTATAACGACAGTGCAGATAAAGCAGCGCGCTTTATTCAAAATTGTAATCAAAAGAAAATTCCATTAGTATTCTTACAAGATGTTACGGGCTTTATGGTGGGTAGCAGAAGCGAACACAGTGGCATCATTAAAGATGGCGCTAAATTAGTGAATGCAGTCGCGAATTCTGTTGTTCCAAAGATTACAATCATCATTGGCAATTCATATGGAGCAGGTAATTATGCTATGTGTGGCAAAGCTTATGATCCAAGATTTATTTACGCTTGGCCAAATGCAAAAATTGCGGTAATGGGTGGTGAGCAAGCAGCTAAAACCCTATTGCAAATTCAAGTAGCTTCTTTGAAAGCTAAGGGTGAAGTAATAGATCCGGAAAAAGAAAAAGAATTATTGCAAGAGATAATTGAGAAGTATAATAAACAAACAAGTGTGTATTATGCGGCGGCTCGTTTATGGGTAGATGAGATTATTGATCCGGCAGAAACGCGTAATAGAATCGCATTGGCTATACAAGCAGCAAATCATGCGCCCATAGAAAAAGAATGGAAGAGTGGGGTGTTTCAGGTTTAATGCACAAAAGGATTTCTCTTTCTTAAGAGTATATAGTGCTTAAGGTTTTTCCAAAAGGCTAAAATCATGTATACAATTATTGGAGAGCCCAAGGTGAGAAAGGAAATATAGATGAACCATAAACGTATTCGGGAGCTAGCAATGCCCATTCGTTCGCCAATGCTCGAGCAAACGCCGAACGCTTTCCACTCAATAAAATCTTTTATTTTATAAAGGCCACGCATGGTTTTTCATTTATGTAAATATAAGTTTTTTTAAGAAATAATTACTGCTTGTCTTTAATCGATATACATACTCATCAAAAAAAGAGCTCATCAACGGCGCTATGCGCTATCTATTCCGCTTTTGATACCATTGCTACTGCTGGTATATACAGTGTTGGTTTGCATCCTATGATGGTGCAAAACTATGATGCCATTGCAATGGAAAGTGCCTTTCGAGCTATGAAAAAGGATGCTGTTTGGGCCATTGGTGAAGTAGGATTAGACAAAAGAAATAAAGAGCATTGGGATTTGCAAGTGACACTTTTTCAACAGCAAATAACAATTGCTAATATGCTTCAAAAACCTTTAATTATTCATTGTGTGCAAGCTGTAGATGCTTGTTTGCTTTATTTACAAGCAGCTCAAGTGCCGGTTGTATTTCATGGCTTTCGAAAAGGATTGCCCGTGGCACAAAAAATTTTGCAACAGGGTTATTATATTTCATTTGGATCGGCCTTATTACAAGATGCTGCATTGCAACATTGTTTTAAAAGCATTCCCTTACATCAAGTATTTTTAGAAACAGATGAAGCCCCCATAGCGATTGATACTCTTTATGAAACTGCCGCTAACTTGCTACAAACTGAAATAGAAAATGTAATTTTGCCTATTCAAGAAAATTTCAAAAGGGTTTTTAAATTAGCATAATGAAAGATACTGCTTGGTTGTCGCGAACTACCTTACTCATAGGCGAAGAAAAATTGCAACGCTTAATAAATGCACATGTATTAGTTGTAGGTATGGGCGGCGTGGGGTCTTTTGCAGCAGAATTTATATGTAGAGCCGGTGTGGGCAAAATGACCATTATAGATGGCGATGTTGTTGATCCATCGAACAGAAATAGGCAATTGCCTGCATTGTCAACCAATCATGGCGTTTCAAAAGCAGCGATCATGGCAGAGCGATTAAAAGCTATTAATCCCGAATTAGAATTGAATGTAATAAACTCCTTTATTGCACCTGAAATGGTTGCAGAAATTTTAGAAGTTCCTTTCGATTATGTGATAGATGCCATTGATAGTATTACTCCTAAAGTTACTTTTCTAGAAGCGGCCTACCATAAGGGGCTTCGCATTGTGAGTAGTATGGGTGCTGGTGGCAAGATGGATCCTACGCAATTAAAAGTAGCTGATATATCAAAGTCTTTTAATTGTCCATTTGCGCAGCTGATCAGAAAGCGCTTGCGACCAAGAAAAATCCATAAAGGCATCACGGTGGTTTTCTCTACAGAATTGCCGGATAAAGAATCATTACTAGTCACCGATGGCTCCAATTTTAAAAAGTCTTCCTACGGCACTATTTCCTATTTGCCGGCGGCCTTTGGCGCCGCCGTAGCTTCTGTTGCAATTCGCGCACTTATTCAGGATTAAGCATCCTGGTTTACTCATAACAATCGCAATATTTTGCTTATCTTGCAAGGAATTTTAAACGATTTTTATGTTCCGTTCGCATACATGTGGCGCCTTGCGTATTGCCGATATTAATAAAGAAGTAACCTTAGCAGGATGGGTGCAAACCGTCCGTAAATTTGGTAGTATCACTTTCGTAGATTTACGCGATCGTTATGGCATCACGCAGTTATTATTTAATGAGCAATTGAATGCACAATTAGATCAAACCCCATTGGGTAGAGAATTTGTTTTGCAAGTGCAAGGTAAAGTGGTGGAGCGAAGCAATAAAAACCTTAAAATAGATACTGGTGAGATAGAGATATCCGTGCAATCGTTTACGATATTGAATGCAGCACAAACACCACCGTTTACTATCGAAGAAGAAACCGATGGCGGCGATGAGTTGCGCATGAAATATCGCTATTTAGATTTGCGTAGGCCAACCTTAAAACGCAATTTAGAATTGCGTTACAAAGTTAGTCGTGCCGTAAGAAATTATATGGATGCGCAAGGCTTTTATGATATAGAAACCCCATTCCTTATCAAATCAACGCCTGAGGGTGCTCGTGATTTCGTGGTGCCATCACGTATGAATGAGGGTCAATTTTATGCACTGCCTCAAAGTCCACAAACGTTCAAACAATTATTGATGATTAGCGGGTATGATCGTTATTATCAAATAGTAAAATGCTTTAGAGATGAAGATTTACGTGCCGATCGCCAGCCAGAGTTTACACAAATCGATTGTGAGATGGCTTTTGTGGAGCAAGAAGATATTTTAAATATGTTTGAAGGTTTAGTAAAACATGTTTTTGAAGATGTAAAACAACTTTCGTTTAATGAAGACTTTCCACGTATGACATGGGATGATGCGATGTGGCATTATGGGAATGACAAACCAGATATTCGTTTCGAAATGAAATTGAATAATCTAAAGGTTGAAGATACTGTACATTGCGATGCATTAAATGGTGTTGATTTCAAAGTGACCAACGAGGCGAGTAGCATTATTGCCATCAGCATTCCAAGTGCAGCGTCATTTACAAGAAAGCAAACAGATGAATTGACGGAGTGGGTAAAACGACCGCAAATTGGCATGACGGGTCTTTTATTTATTCGTTGTAATGAAGATGGAAGTTTTAAAAGCACTGTAGATAAATTCTTTTCGGAAGATAAATTAGCGGCTATTGCTACTCATTGCAATGCTCAAAAAGGAGATTTAATAGCTATTGTTGCTGGTGAAGAAGCATTAACAAGAAAAGCCGCAAGTGAGCTGCGTTTAGAGATGGGTAATCAATTAGGATTGCGCAATCCTGATGTGTACAAGCCATTGTGGGTTATTGATTTTCCATTGTTTGAATACGATGAAGAATCAAAACGATTTATTGCAAGACATCATCCATTTACATCACCAAAACCGGAGCAAATTGAATGGATGCAAGATCTAAGCATGTATGCCGATATCAAAGCTAATGCCTATGATATAGTGTTGAACGGAACAGAGATTGGGGGTGGTTCTATACGTATTTTCCAACGCGATTTGCAAGAGAAAATGTTTGCAGCTTTGGGTATGAGCAAAGAAGAAGCGCAAGAGAAATTTGGTTTCTTACTAGGGGCTTTTGAATACGGTGCGCCACCACATGGTGGTATTGCATTCGGTTTTGATAGAATGTGTGCTTTGTTGGGCGGACAAGAATCGATTAGAGATTTTATAGCCTTCCCTAAAAATAATGCAGGCAGGGATGTCATGCTCGATGCGCCTTCGGCTATTGATGCCCACCAGTTTGTTGAATTGCAATTGCAGTCTACAGTAAAAAAATAATAACGAAGTAATACTTTTATAATTAAATACCTATCTTTAAAATATAAAATTATAAATCAATGAAATCGATTTTACAATATAGTTTACTAGTAATGCTTATAGGAATGGTATTAAGTTCTTGCAGTAATGGTGCGTTTGATTCCAATGCAGCTAGTTCTATGAGCAATACGCCTAATCCATTAAATCCACCAACTGATCTATGCAAAAATAATCCGAGTTTTAACTGGTGGGGTTCTATTCCATTTTCTGCAGCAGTAGAAAAAGATACCTTAGTCTTTGCAAATTATCAAGCTACACACAATCAAGGATATGTTGTGGTTACAGCTTCTGCTGGTGATTATACGATAGCAATGTCTATTAGTGAAGCTAGTAAAGTAAACGAATCTTATTACTTCGGCATTCCAACTAATCAAGTGGCTGCGGTTTCGGTAATGAGCAGTGGTAAAGTATATGCTACCAATAATGGTGGTTGTGGACGATTCCGCTTATTACAATTAACTAATAATCATATTCGTGGTTATTTCTACTTTAGTGGTGGGGATGGTGCTGGAAATTATAAAAATGTAGCTATTGGCTTTATTGATGGTGATATTTTTTAAAATCTTTATGGTTGATAAAAAAACGCAAGCTATTAGCTTGCGTTTTTTTATGGGGTTACTGTTTATGACAACAACTATGTTTGATTTTTATTTCTTGGAAACTAATTGTATAAATTAGCAATATGGATAAGTTTGTCCATATTGATGAGTTTGATTTTTTTACCTTCGAAAGCTACGATGGCATCATGTTTAAATTCTGATAATAAACGAATGGCTGTTTCTGTTGCTGTGCCAACTAAATTGGCAATGTCTTCTCTAGAAAGCACTACATTAATGGTTTGATTGTCGGCTTCAAATCCATAGGTTTCTTTTAAAAATAATAAGGCTTCCGCCATACGCTCCCGAACGGGTTTTTGAGCCAAGTCGGTAATCATTTGTTCAGCTTTGCGTAATTCTATGGAAAGCATTTTTAGTATTTCCATTGAAAGGGGAGGGTTCTCTTTCAATACATTAAAGAACGTTTCTTTAGGGATAAAACACACATCGGTGTCGTCTAAGGCAATGGCAGAGGAATTATATCGTTCATTG
>CAIWHF010000064.1 GCA_903912405.1 uncultured Bacteroidota bacterium
CAAGATACCATTGGCGTGCGGGGCAATTGCGCTATGTGCAAAGAGCGCATAGAAGAAGCTTGTTATGTGCCGGGTGTAAAGAAAGCCACTTGGAATGCGCGTAATCAAACCTTGGTGGTGATTTATAAGCCAAGTAAAGTGAGCTTACAAAAAATTGTAGCGCAGATAGCTATAGCAGGTCACGATTCGGATTCGTTGAAAGCAAGCGATGCGAGTTATAAAAAATTACCCGATTGCTGCACCTATCGCTCTAAAAGCTGTCCTAAATAATGTTTTCAAAAGTTGCTTTAATTTTTAGTTGTCTGTTCTTATGGACTTCGAGCGCTTGGGCGCAACAAGATACTATGCCGCGTACCAAAACACTTAAAGATGTTCGTGTAAGGCATAAAGAAACTACCACCAAAATAGATAGTAAATCCATTCAGCAAGTAGAACAAATTTCCGGTAAGGAATTATTGAAGGCAGCATGTTGTAATTTGAGTGAGAGCTTTGAAACAACGCCTTCTATCGATGTATCGTTTACAGATGCAGTAAGTGGCTATAAACAAATTCAACTGCTTGGCTTGGCAAGTGCCAATACTTTAATTACACGAGAGAATATTCCCGATAATAGAGGTTTAGCGGCTATTACAGGTCTATCGCTTACGCCAGGTACTTGGATTTCGAGTATGCAATTGAGTAAAGGAACCGGTAGTGTAGTAAACGGTTTTGAGTCGTTGGCAGGACAATTAAATGTAGAATGGAAAAAGCCATTCGACAATAATCGCTTTTATTTTAATGCGTATCAAAATTCGCAAGGACGATCAGAACTAAATGCCATTTGGGCGAAGAAAGTAACGAATAAAATTTCTACTAATCTTTTAGCACATTATAAAAATCAATGGGCTAAAATGGATCAGAACAAAGATGGTTTTACCGATCAACCCTTGGGTGATCAATGGGTGTTGAGTAATCGTTGGATTATATTTCTACAACGGGACTGGGAAGTGCAAGTTGGCGCTAAGTTTTCGAAGATCGATAATTGGGGTGGACAGTTGAACTACGAAAAAGGAGAAGACCAAAGCAATCGCATGCATTGGGGCTATTTGTCCAACTTGCAACGACAAGATTATTGGATGAAAATAGGCAAAGTTTTTGCAGCAACTCCGTGGAAAAGTATCGGCATTCAAATGAGTTATGTGCTACACAATGAAAAAAACAGTTTTGGATTAACAGCTTATTCGGCTAATCAAAAAAGTAATTATGTAAATTTTATTTACCAAACGAAATTCAAAACTACCAATCAAGTTGTGCGAATGGGTATGAGTTGGCAACAAGACAAAATCAATGAAACGTTTTATCAAGCATTCCAACGCAATGAAAAAGTATTGGGTGTTTTTTCGGAAGCTACATTGGTGTTTTCTAATGCATGGTCATTAGTAGCCGGCATGCGACTCGATCATCATACTAATTATGGTTTTTTCACAACGCCTCGTTTGCATGTGCGCTATGCACCCAATCCATCAAATACATTTCGTTTTTCTTTGGGTAAAGCACTGCGTACGGCATCATTATTGTCGGAACAAAAAGCTTATATGGCCAGCAATAGAAGTTGGATTTTGCATAACGATGCGCAGACAAGTATAAATCCTTATGGCTTAAGTCCGGAAGTAGCATGGAATACAGGCCTTAATTGGAATAAAAAAATGGAGTGGGATTACCGCCCAGCTGCACTATCTATAGAGTGTTACAGAAGTACTTTTACGCAGCAAGTAGTGGTAGATATCGAGCAATACAATGAAGTGCATTTGTATAATTTACAAGGGCAGTCTAGTGCTACTGCTTTGCAAGTGCAATTGGATTATGAATTGGCGCATCATCTCGATCTTCGATTGGCCTATAAATACTATGATGTGCGTATCGATTATCAATCGGGTGCCAAACAAAAACCGTTTATTCCATCGAATAGAATGTTTGTGAATGTAGCGTATCAAACCCGCAACAAAATAAAATTGGATGCTACTTGGAATTGGGTAGGCTCGAAGCGTGTGCCTATAGCGTATCAAAGTGCAGCATATCTCAGTCCTGCTTTTGCGCAAGTGGCTTTTCAAATTAGTAAGGAGTATCAGAAAAAATACGAATGGTATTTGGGTGTAGAAAATGCCCTGAACTATATGCAAACCAGCGCCATTATATTGCCGCAATCGCCTTTCGATCCTGGCTTTGATGCAGCACTGATATGGGGTCCGCTTATGGGCCGATCGGTATATGCGGGTTTCCGTTTACAAATTAAATAAAATGGGTTTAGAGCACTTACAAGATTATTGTTTGCAATTTCCCTTTACGGATATGGATGTAAAATGGGATCATCTTTTATGTTTTACCTTGAAAGGAAAAATGTTTTGTACGGTATCTTTAGACGAAGACAATCAGGTCTCTTTTAAAGTTACAAAAGAGGCTTATGAAGAATTGTTACAACGAGAGGGCATAAGTCCTGCGCCGTATTTGTGGAAAAACACTTGGGTGCGTATTGCGCGCTCCAATGTATTGAAACAAGAAGAATGGAATTATTATATTCGCACTGCTTATCTACTGATAAAAGCCAAGTTATTAAAGCGTGATCAGTTTGATTTTGATTAAGTTTTGCGTGGTTTTTTCTTAGCTGCCGGAAACAAAATATTGTTGAGGATTAAGCGATAGCCAGGTGAATTGGGGTGCAGACTTAAATCTGTAGGCGGATCGCCTACCGCATGCTGATAATCTTCGGGGTCATGACCGCCATAAAAACTCCAAGTGCCTTTGCCATATTCACCATGTATATAACGTGCTTCGTTGCCGGCTTTGCAATCGCCCATCACTAATACGCTCGATTTCAATACTTCTTTTCTAAAGGCGGTAGTTTGTCCCATAAAACCTTTAATTAAATTCGTATGGTTTTGACAAAGCATGGTAGGTATGGGATCAAACTTTGCAGAAAAAGTAAAGAGTGAAAAATAATCTTGCTGCATCGGTACAGCAGCGCTTCTAAAATTAGTATTGTCGATAGTAGAAAATTCGTATTCGTAGGGCGATTGAGAAATGCTGAAATTTTGAAAGGCAAAACAATCAGTAAATTTTAGTTTCGCTTGTGCAGTAGGATCCATAGGGTCATTGTCATAAGGCACATCACAAATGTCGGTGCCATCGGCAGCCAATGCAATATCATAACTATCGGCAGCACTACACATGGCAAATAAAAAGCCACCACCGGCTACAAAACCATTGATTTTTTTTGCTACCGCTAATTTCAATTGCGATACTTTTTTAAAGCCATGTTTTTTGGCCAATGCTTCTTGCATAGCCACATCCGAAAGATACCAAGTAGCATTTCGATAGGCACCCCAAAATTTTCCGTACTGACCCGTAAAATCTTCATGATGCAAATGCAGCCAATCATAATTGGCTAATTTGTCCGACAAGAGCTCATCGTCATACACTTTATCAAAAGGGATTTCTGCGTAGGTTAACACGAGCGTAACGGCATCGTCCCAAGGCATTTTATTAGAGGGCGTGTACACCGCTACTTTAGGCACTTTCTCTAATTTTATAAGATCGGTATTGGAAGAAGGATTCGCCACTTCTTCTAATATGCTAGCATATTGTGCATCGGAAATTACTTTATAGCTTACTTCGCGAAGTCGACATAGTTTTTCAAACGCAGCGCTGTGTTCTAATACAAAACTACCACCTTCATAATTCAACAACCAATCTACGGGCACGCCCAATTGGAGCGATGCAAAGGCTACGCCGTAGGCTTTCAAATGATTACTTTGCTGCTCTGCATCCATGGTGATAAAGATGCGGGAAGCATAGCTTTGCTGAAGGCAAAGACAACAAAGGAGGATACAAATTAGCTGTTTCATTTCTAAGTATAAATGTAAAAAACTATTTACTAATAGCACGGTAAATTTTTGCATAAAAAAAGCGCAACCTTGGTTGCGCTTTTGTATAGTATATGGTTAATGACTATGGGAAAATGCCTAACTCTTCGTAAGACACGCCAATTTTATTGATCGCCGTAACGAAAGCAGCGGTTCTCAAATCAGGGATATTCAAAGTGATCATAGTTTCTCTAATTTCTTGGAAAGAACCAATCATGGTATCTTCTAAACCAGAGTATACTAAATCTACTTCATCCGGACCGTGCATAATTTGTTTGCGTTCGATATCCGAAACTTTTTTACCGGTTAAAGCTTCTACTGATTCTAAAATAGTACCGCTTTGGTTTTCGCTAAAGCGTTTTTCTAAACGACCATAACGAACATGGCTTAAGTTTTTCAACCACTCAAAATAAGATACCGTTACACCACCTGCATTTAAATACATGTCTGGAACAACGATTACGCCTTTAGCGTTTAAGATAACATCTGCTTCTGGTGTTAAAGGACCATTTGCCGCTTCACCAATAATTTTTGCTTTAATACGATCCGCATTGTCGGCATTGATTACATTTTCTAAAGCAGCTGGAATTAAAATATCGCATTCCATTTCTAATACTTCAGCACTATTAGTTACGTTGGTAGCGCCAGGAAAGTTTAAGATAGAACCCGTACTTTTACGATGTGCTACTAATGCTTCTAAGTCTAAGCCATTCGCATTGTAAACACCACCTTCATATTCTGCAATACCAACTAATTTAGATCCTGCTTCGCTAAAATATTTAGCTGCATGATAACCTACATTACCTAAGCCTTGTACAATTACTTTTTTATCTTTCACACCTGCAGATAAGCCTAATTTAGCCATCTCTTCTGCGGTATTACATAATTCTCTTAAGCCATAGAAAACGCCCAATCCAGTAGCTTCGGTCCGGCCTCTTACACCACCTTGACTTACGGGTTTACCCGTTACACAACCCAAAGCATCTACATCGCCTGGTTTTAAAGAAGCATACGTATCTGCAATCCAGCTCATTTCTCTAGAACCGGTTCCGTAGTCAGGAGCCGGTACGTCGATGCCTGCGCCAATAAAGTTTTTCTTTACTAATTCAGCAGTA
>CAIWHF010000065.1 GCA_903912405.1 uncultured Bacteroidota bacterium
ATAAATCATTGATTATCATTTATTTAAACCACTTGCTATACATCAAATAATTATTAGAAATACGCTCAATTTCTTGTTTTTGCAGCGATTCACTTACCTTTTTTACCATTTTTGCAGGTACGCCTGCATAGATGCATCCCGGCTCAATTACTGTATTTTCAAGCACTACAGCACCTGCAGCAACAATACTGCCGCTTCCTATTTGCACATTATCCATTACAATTGCCCCCATTCCTATAAGTACATCATCAGCTATTGTACACCCATGCACTAAAGCGTTATGACCGATACTAACATTGTTGCCAATATGAACTTGTGTTTTCTCATAGGTACAATGCAAGCAAGCGCCATCTTGAATATTGACTTTATTGCCTATGCGAATGCTATTAACATCGCCACGCACTACTGCATTAAACCAAATGCTGCAGTCTTCACCAACAACTACATCGCCCACAATAGTAGCATTGGGCGCTATAAAACAAGAGCTCGGAATTTGAGGCATAACGCCTTTTACGGGAAGTATTATTGACATTGAATGTTTTTTATGTGGACAAATATAATTCCTTTAGAGGGGATGTAGAAGTAACTTTGTAGAGAATTTGAAAATGATATGCAAACCTATTTAAATCTACTTCAACATATTTTAGATCATGGCGTGCTTAAAGAAGATCGCACAGGCACGGGCACCATTAGTTGCTTTGGATACCAAATGCGGTTCGACTTAAGTAAAGGTTTTCCAATGGTTACCACCAAAAAATTACACTTAAAATCAATCATTCATGAACTGTTATGGTTTTTGAAAGGAGATACCAACATCGCGTACTTAAAAGAAAATGGGGTGAGCATTTGGGATGAGTGGGCAGACGCTGATGGGAATTTAGGACCCGTATACGGTCATCAATGGAGAAGCTGGACGGGCGCTGATGGTCAGGTGCATGATCAGATAAAGGATGTGCTTCATCAATTAAAAACGAATCCCGATAGTAGACGCATGATCGTGAATGCATGGAATGTAGCCGATTTACCAAAAATGGCACTTAGTCCATGTCATGCCTTATTTCAATTTTATGTAACACCACCGAATAAAGAAAAAGGCGAAACAAAATCAAAATTAAGTTGTCAGTTATATCAGCGAAGTGCAGATACTTTTCTAGGGGTACCTTTCAATATTGCATCATACGCTTTACTAACCATGATGATGGCGCAAGTTGTTGGTATGGAAGCTGGTGAATTTATTCATTCCTTCGGCGATGTGCATTTATATAGCAATCATATCGAACAGGCCAAATTACAATTAAGTCGAACACCATTTGAATTGCCAACACTAAAAATAAATCCAAACATTGACGATTTGTTTGCTTTTAAATTTGAAGATTTTACCTTAGAAAATTATCAAGCACATCCTCCTATCAAAGCACCAGTAGCGGTATAAAAAACAATACATGAAGATTTCTGCAATTGTAGCAATGGATTCACAAAATGGAATTGGCGTCAATAACCAATTACCATGGCATTTACCAAATGATCTACAATTTTTCAAATCCGTAACGATTGGCAAACCCATCATTATGGGGCGAAAAACATTTGAATCATTGGGCCGACCATTGCCGGGTCGTTTGAATGTAGTTATCAGCTCGCAACAATTGGCTTTGCCAGAAAGCGTAATTTTACTCCCATCTATTGATGCTGCTCTTGCGTATGTTGCACAACAAGGCAAGGAGGAAGTTTTTATAATAGGTGGTGGACAAATTTTTGCAGCAACTATGCCCATTTTAGATACGCTCTATATCACCGAGGTACATACCACTGTAGCTGCAGATATTTTCTTCCCTATAATTGATGCAGCAGATTGGAACTTAGATTGGCAAGAAGCGCATACAATAGATGAAAAGCATGCCTTTGCCTATACCTTCAAAAAATATCTTAGAAAATAAACTTGTATGAACGCTTATAAGCTGATGGCTTATTGTACATATCATTGGAAGGCCATAGGTAGACATGGAGCGCATTCTCCGAGTTTGTTTAGTTTTATTGAATTTGCAAAAAACCATCCTCACGATATTGAAAATACGCTTAGGCTTTTTTTCAGTACAAGTACATTTATTAAAAAAGAGCTTTTCCCATCCTCAATTAATTTTAATGATATAGCTAATGATACGCTTATACTCATAGCAGCCATTCACGAAAGTAAAGCACATACCAATGCATGGGAACAATTAAAAGCACACACTAAAGTAACACGCAGTATCGATTTTTTCACTTTCGGCGTAATTTTTATAAAAGCCGATTATAAACAAAAAGAACATTTTATTGTTCGCATATAATCGTTTAAATCATAGTGTATGTATCGACATGTTTTAATGCTTTGCCTTTTTCTCGGCATTCGTTTGGCTTGTACTGCGCAAACAGCAACTTCATGGGAAGATGCTAAAGACCAAGGCCTGGCTTTAAAGAAAATAAAAATCGTACATGAGCATCTCCAAGCATTACCCGATATATTTAATCTTTTCCCGAATTTAGAAGAAGTAGATTTTTCAAACAATCGAATACAAAGTTTACCGCCAAGTTTTTATTCTTGCAAAAAATTGAAAGTGATTAATTTTTTTAATAATCAGCTTGCTGTAATTAATGATAGTATTGCTGCCTTTCAAGACCTCGAATATATCAGCTTAAACGCCAATGAACTAGTGCAGGTTAGCGCCGCACTTTTTAGTTTGCCAAGATTAACAGAAATACATCTAAGACACAATCAAATCAAGCATTTGAGCAACTATGACAAAACAAATTCAGCGCTCAAAAAAGTTGATATCTCCTTTAATAAAATAGACTCCTTACCGGCATCAATTTATAATGAAAAAAAACTCAGCTATTTAGATGCGTATAATAATGAACTAGCATTTATTTCTAGTGATATTAAAAATTTGAGCTCCCTAAAATTTCTTTTTCTTGGTAGAAATCATTTAAAATATATTCCGGAAGAACTTGCTTTTTGCAATCTTTTACAAGAATTAGATTTAGTGTATTGTGGTGTTATTAATTTACCTCAATCCTTATCTTACTTGCCTAAGCTAGAGCTTGTCTATATCGACAACCGTACGATTCCATTTTATTCAAACTTGCGTATGCGCTATCGGCAAACGATTCAGGTAATTCCCAACGGGCAATATCCTTACCGATTTTCTCAATAAAAAAGGCGTGCTCAGGCACGCCTTTTTTTATTAAATTATTTATAAACCTATGGGAATTTAATGCCCGGATATTTATTGATATCAACACCAGGAATAGTAGCTCCATAATGCAAATTAATAGCGCGAATAATTTCATTTGCAACTACTGCATATCCTCTTTGCGTACCATGTACACCATCTAAAGAGAATAAACCACCGCTAACAAAACTTACTCCAAAAGAGACGCCATTGAATTTAATGCCCGCTTGCAAAGAAGCAAAGAATTTGTTCATATCTACTAAAGCCCAACCTTTAGCTTGTGCTTTTGCAGCAATGATAGCATTGAAAGAAGCTGTAGCTGTTTTTGCTAAAGTACTTTCACCGGTAACATTGGTTGCGCCATCTTTAAAATCTCCAGTTAATACATATTTATCTTCCATAGGATAGGTAACACCGTTGATCGCTAATTGTGCTGGAACACCAGCTGCAACTGCAGTTGCATTTGGTTTTGCAATAACAGAAGAACTTGGCAATACCATTAAATCAGCAGCGGTAGCTTGGCGGCATTGTCCATACAATTGACCATACAAAGCTGCTTGTGCTTGAGGTAAACCTGCTGTAGTTAAAACGGTTGTCATTTGAGCACCTAAATCCGTTAAATTTTTATCTTTAATCAATAATGGAGTTAAGCCTGTTGTATTAAAAATAATTTTACGCTCTGGTTTTCCTAATGCCGTAAATACTTGATTCAACTGAGCAAACTGAGTATTTAAAGTAGCGATTTGCGGACCAAAATTTGGATCAGCTGCATTTAATGGATTATACGGAACCGTAGTGAAATAAGGAATAGAAGTAACATCAGGGATATTAATCAAAGCTCCTTTTGCACCCGTTCTAGCTAAATTATTAACTACAGAGTCATAGCAAAAGCCAAACAAAGTTGTAGATGAAATATTATTCGTTGCTGTAGGATAAGTAACACCTGTATTCACCGTGCCAACACCGCCACCAGTAGCGTATCCTAATACATCATTGGCACCTAACCAAACCGTATAAAACGTAGCTGGTTTAGACGTAGCCATAGCTAAAGCTGTTTGTAAAGGACTATTTACCAATCTTGCTGCATAAGGATTTGCAGTTGCATATCCTGGCATGATATAATCGATACAACGAATACCTGGAATACCTACATTGTTATACGGACCAGCAGCATATACATTAGTGCTGCTTCCTGCAGTATCCATAGTTCCAGAATATACTGTTGGGCCTAATGAGCCTGTACTAGAAACACCTAATACATATTTTAAACTTGGCCATCCTGCATCGCCGGGTAATAAAGGTTGTTTAAACGCTCCACCACCTGCAAAGGCAAACATTTCAGCAAGCATGTTTGGATACGAATTGATTTGACCGCTTCTGTATAATGTTCCATCTGCATAACCAGCAGTTAAAGAATTACCAATAGCGACATAAGAAGAGAAATTAGCATCTCCGCTTGTTGGTGTTGTTGGTTCTAAATTGGGCTTACAAGATGCTAATACAAGCAAAGAAGCGCCTAATAAATAAATATGTTTCATAAGTAATACTTTTTTAGAAATTAAAATTTATAGCTCACGCCAATACCACCAGCTACTGCTGCTGTTTGAATTTTACCTTTTACGGCATCTGCATTATTATA
>CAIWHF010000066.1 GCA_903912405.1 uncultured Bacteroidota bacterium
GAACATACAAAACGTATTCAATTGGAGATATAAGCGTGTATATGGATTTTGAGTCGAACGCCGACTTTACAGATTCTTCTTTATTGCATTTTGAATATGAGCATATACATTTCTATTATCATAACTATTATGTGAATAAAAACGTAATTCACAAGCATTTATTTCTTGATAAGGGAACCTATTTTAAACAAGATAATTACGATCAAACAATCAACAAATTAAATGATTTAGGGATTTTTAAATACATAAGAATATTTATAGACGCAGACACTGCTATTAACAATAGAAATTTAAAATGCAGTATAGTTTTAAGTCCAACGCAGAAATATGACCTTTCATTTAATGTAGAATTATCCAATGCTACAACCTATAGTCTTGGTTCTGCTTTAAATTTTAATATTAAAAATAGAAATGTGCTAAAAGGTGCCAATCTTTTGTCTGCAAATCTAACAGGCGGTTACGAGTATAGTTATAACAATAATTTGAATCCCAATTTTTTAGATAAGTTCTATTTGCTATCAAGAAATATAAGTGGAAATATTAATTTTATATTTCCCAAGTTTATTCTTCCCTTCCCTATAAAAGGAGCTACTAAAAGTAATCAACCTACAACAACGCTAACGGTAGGGTCTAGCTTGCAAGATCGCATCAACTATTTTAAATTAATCAATACGGTTTTTAGTATCAATTACAATTGGCACGAAACAGATAAAAAACAATGGAATGTAGTACCTGCTTTTATGAATTTCATCTCCCTTCCTTATACATCTGATTCTTTCAAGAATAGGCTTGCCACCAATTCATTCCTTGAAAAAAGTTATCAAGAAGCATTTATAGAAGGAGAGCGCATCAATTTTATATATTCCAATCAAATTAGAGATAAAAAAACAGATTTGTTTTATCTAAAACTTGGTTTAGAAGAAGCCGGCGGTTTAGTATCTGGCTTGAGTAAAATGGGAATCATAAATAAGGATATTCATTTTGCTCAATATGTAAAAGTTGATTTAGAAGCAATTAAGTATATAAACTATAAACAATCAATGTGGGCATTTAGAACCATTATAGGTGTTGGCATGCCCTATGGTAACTCAAGCACCCTGCCCTATATTAAGCAATATTTTGTAGGCGGACCATATAGTTTGAGAGGCTGGCGAGCACGTCAATTAGGTCCGGGATCTTATGTAAGCACAGACTCAACTAATGCTCAGTTCATAGATCGTACAGGTGATATTAAATTTGAGTGCAATGCAGAATATCGGTATAATTTGCTACAATTTTTTGGTGGAACCATTAGGATGAATGGTGCCATTTTTACCGATGTAGGAAATATATGGGCGAGTAAAAGTTCTGACAAGCCTAATACTCAATTTGTGTTTAGTCAAGCTTTTAACAATTTAGCCATTTCCTCAGGCACCGGTTTTCGATTAGATTTTGCTGGTTTTGTAATTTTACGATTTGACGCAGCCTTCCCAATAAAACAAGCTAGTGCTAGTGCAGAAAATACATGGCAAATTAAGAACATAGACCTTTTCAACCCAACTTGGAGAGCCAATAACCTTATTTTTAATTTTGCAATTGGCTATCCTTTCTAAACCTTTCCTTATATTGCAATAAAATAATGCATTCTCTATGCGAAATATTAAATTAATTGAAGTAAAATCAGAAATTGGCGCTGGCACTCGTGGTGCTAGTTTAGGTGTAGATGCTATTAAAATTGCTGCACTTGACTATATGAGCAGCTTTTTTGTAAATTTCCCTTCTCAAATAGTTGAAACAGAAAATCGTTTATTATACGAACCAATTGAATCACCTTATGCAAAGCGCATTAAAGGAATCAATACCATGTATGAACGTGTTTCTGAAGCTGTTTCTTCTACTATAAAATCTGGCGTATTCCCAATTGTTCTTGCTGGCGATCATAGTACTGCAGGTGGCACTATAGCTGGGCTTAAAATGGCAAAACCAAAACTAGAATTGGGTGTAATTTGGGTAGATGCACATGCCGATTTACATACACCGTATACAACGCCAAGTGGTAATATGCATGGCATGCCTTTAGCAACAGCTTTAGCAGAAGATAATATTGAAAATCAAATGCATCACCCCGATGAGCAAACCATAAAATATTGGGACTCCCTAAAGAATATTGGTAAAATTCATCCAAAGATTAAACCTGAGAACATAGTTTATATTGCCTTAAGAGATTATGAAAAAGAAGAAGAGGCCATTATCAAACAGAATAATATTAAAGTTATTACGGTAGCAGAGATTCGAAAAAAAGGTGTTATGCATGCTGTACGTCAAACCTTATTGCATTTGTCTAATTGCGATCAAATATATTTATCCTTTGATGTAGATTCTTTAGATAGTGCCATTTCAAGAGGTACAGGAACACCTGTAATTAATGGGCTTAAAGAGCGTGAAGCAGAAGATCTCGTAGCTACGCTGATGCAAAATCATAAAATTTGCTGTTTAGAAATTACGGAGGTTAACCCAACGCTCGACAAAGAAAATTTGATGGCAGAAATTGCTTTTAATATCTTACAGAGAAGCGTCAACCAATTGTTGATGAATTAAAAATAAGGGAGGAATTATTTCCTCCCTTATTTTTTTATGGTCAATTTAAAATACTTTAATTTAAAAACTTGATTCATTTCGTCTTTCACAATAATATCATTCACAAATAAGGTGTCGCCAATTTTAGCATGATTAATGATGTAATTTAAATGACTTTCATTCATAACAGCACCTTTGTTATTGTAGGAAGAATAATCAGGAACAATAATTGCATTGCCTACTGAATCTTCGTATAAATTACGTTCAGCAAATACATATGGTTCTACGCAAAAGCTTAGAGATCAATATAGTCGTAATATAGTTATAAAAACAAATGAA
>CAIWHF010000067.1 GCA_903912405.1 uncultured Bacteroidota bacterium
TATGAGTTCCCAAGCAGAGCCGGTAGTCATTTTGCGCAGTGGCAAGAAAAAAACAGAATGGATCGAAACCAGTGTGGCCATGCACGAAACTTACGACATTACCGGATGGAAAGCTGTAGGCACCAAAATTGCAGGTGATGACTTAAAAGAAATCGCTCCTGTGCAGCCAGCCTCAGAGCAAGGAGAAACACCGCTTTTGTTTTAATTTAAATATCCTAATTTTACAATTAAAACATATCCTATACAGATCTTAGATGAAGAAAGTTGCGTTAGAAATAGTAGCCCTAAAGCATAGTGTAGCTCAAACAAAATCGTATGCAGTAGTATTAGCTGAGGTAGATGGCGTTAGAGAATTGAGCATCGTTATTGGTGATGCGGAAGCAAGAGCTATTGCTATAGCTATTGAGCACATGCCTATGCCTCGTCCATTAACGCATGATTTACTAATTAATATGCTGGATCAGTTTAATATTGAATTGAAAGAAGTATTTATTTACAAATTGGAAGAAGGTACTTTTTATGCTTATTTAAATTGCCATCAATACGGAGAAGAAATTGCTATTGACGCCCGCACTTCCGATGCCTTAGCAGTAGCAGTGCGCGTGAATTGCCCAATCTTTATTGATGATCAAATTTTAAAAATAGCTAGCAAGAAAACCAAGGAAACAAAAGCTAGCGAAAAAACTGCTCAAAACCCGTATGCTGCCATGAGCACCGCCGAGTTGCAAGCCGAATTGGATATGTACTTAGAAAATGAAGAATACGATAAAGCCATTCCAATCCGCGACGAAATCAACAGAAGAAATAATCAATAATCAAAATAAAAATCTACCTATGCAAGCTACTACAAAAGTTATCGCGTTATTTTTAAGCTTTCTATTTTTTTCCATTAACACTAGGGCCAAAAAACCTAGTTGTGGCGCACATCTCCTACATGCTATAATTAATAAAAAAGATCCTAGTTGGTTTAGTAAGCAAACTGCAAAGCGACAAGCAGCACAACTAAATTACCAAAACAAGCAAGGCGCTTTTATGAAAACAACGGCGCAAGTTACGATTCCAGTAGTTTACCATATCGTCTTAAATCAAAATCAAATCAATGCAATTGGTGGAATTGCTGGGATTCAAAAACGAATAGACTCGCAAATGATTGTGATCAATAGAGATTATGGAAGAAGAAACGCGGATAGCACAACGATTCCAAGTGCCTTCAAAGCACGCTATGCGAATACTGGGATTCAGTTTTGCTTGGCTCACCGAAAACCCGACGGCACTTCTACATCTGGTGCAGATATCATTACCCTACCCAATACCACAAAAAAAATAGAAGAAACGAATACAAGCGGTCAAGATTTATTTTATGATGCCAAATTCACTAATGGCGCTTTCAATACTTGGGACCCAAGTCAATATCTTAACATTTGGGTTTGCAATGCTTCATTGGGCAATGATACCAATGGCATTTTAGGCCTTACCGTTCCACCCTATTTCCCAAACACTTTTGGCTATAACCCAAATGAAGTGGGCGTAATTCTCAACTATAGAGCTTGGGGAAAGCGCAGTACCGGTTTTGAACCCTATATTTCAGGCTGCGATAAAGGCAGAACTCTTTCTCATGAATTGGGCCACTATTTTAATTTAGAACATATATGGGGCGATGACAATGGTGCTTGCCCAGGCGATGCAGGTTATACCGATGATGGCATTAATGACACTCCAATTCAAGGAGCTGAAAATTACGGTTGTCCTACTTTCCCTTCTGTAAGCTGCACAGCAAGTGCTCCAAATGGAGATATGTTTATGAACTATATGGACTATAGTGATGATATTTGCTTAACCATGTTTACGCCAGGACAAGTAGCTGTGATGCAAGCTGAGGTAGCAAGCACTGGCGAATCCTATTCGCTTACACAAAATAATAATGTTTGCTATTGGCCAGCAAGTGTAGCAAATACGCAAGGAACTACTGCCATCGAAATAGTACCCAATCCTTTTAGCCATCAGATCAATATCAATTATGCGGAACAGCCATTAGCGATTCGCGTACTAAATACATTAGGTGCCATTGTTTTTGAAATCAATACTACTTCAATTGGCACAAATACGACCTTAATTAATACTACTCCATTAACCTCCGGCATCTATTATTTGCAAGTGCAATTTAAAGAAGCAATGCAAACACATAAAATAATTAAAGAATAATGACAAGCGCAATAACCAATATAATAGCCGATCCTAATTTTGACCCTGCTTTAAAAGCCGTAGCACAAAAGGTACTAGATGCTAAAAGAATAAATGAAGAAGAGGCGCTCCTACTTTTCGAGAAAGGGAGCCTACCCTTTGTTGGCGCTTTAGCTAATTATATAGCGCATTCCTTACATGGTAATAAAGTTTATTACAATCGAAATTTTCACATAGAGCCTACCAATGTATGTGTGTATACTTGCAATTTCTGTTCGTATTCACGCCAATACAAACACCGTGATGATGGATGGGAATTGAGCATTGAGCAAATGCTGGATATGGTAAAGAAATATGATGGTCAGCCCGTAACCGAAGTGCATATCGTAGGCGGCGTGCACCCGAAAATGAACTTAGAGTTTTTCTGTGAATTAATCGCAAAGATTAAAGCACACAGACCCGATTTACACATTAAAGGATTTACTGCGGTGGAGCTCGACTATATGTTTAGAAAAGCAAAAATGAGTATTGAGGAAGGATTACAACAATTGAAAGCAGCTGGCTTACAATCATTACCTGGTGGTGGTGCAGAAATCTTTGCACCTCTTATTAGAGCACAAATCTGCCCCGACAAAGTAGATGGCGCTGGTTGGTTAGCCATTCATCAGGCGGCCCACGAAATGGGTATGCATAGTAATGCAACCATGTTATACGGCCATGTAGAGAGCTATAGAGACCGCATTGAGCACATGCAAGCATTGCGTACCTTACAAGATAAAACCAAGGGTTTCAATTGCTTTATTCCATTGAAATTTAGAAACGATAATAATGACATGTCGTATTTAACAGAAACCACTACGGTAGAAGATTTACGCACGTATGCAATTGCTCGTATTTATTTAGATAATTTCAAAAATCTAAAAGCCTATTGGCCAATGCTTGGCAGACAAACAGCGCAATTAACGTTAGCCTTTGGTGTAAACGATTTAGATGGCACCATAGACGATACCACTAAAATTTATAGCATGGCGGGAAGCGAAGAACAAACACCGAGTATGAGTACCGAAGAGTTGCGGGAATTAATAAGCAATGTAGGCAAAACACCTGTAGAGCGCGATACACTTTATAATGTTATTGCGTCTTAAACAAGGTTATAAAATGCAAAAAAAAATATTACTGTTATGCTTAAGCTTCCTGCTTATAGCTACAATAACATGGTCACAAAACAACAGAATAAATACAGGCAATACGATAGCATGGACTAGCCTAATGTCCAATATAAAAGCAAAAGGCAACTGGAGTCTTCTAGTAGAGTATCATAACAGAAGAGCTCAATTATATAAAGATGGGCAACAAAGCCTTGTTCGACTGGGATTAAATTATAAGATGAATAGCCAAACTTTTTTTAGAATAGGTTATGCTTGGGTAGAAAACTTCCCCTATGGCGAATACCCGACTAATAGCTTTGGAAAAACAGTTACAGAACATAGAATATACGAGACACTACTCTATTCGCAGCAAATAGACAAAGCGAACATTAATCATCGGGTCATGTTGGAGCAACGATTCATTGGTAAATTTAATGCAGCTAGTTCACTTACAGAAGACTCCTATACATATGCTAATAGAATACGATATATGATAAGATGTAATATCCCTTTAAAAGGCAGACAACAACAAAACAACACCCCGTATATCAGTTGCTACAACGAATTATTTATTGGCTTTGGAAAAAATGTAAACAATGTTTTTGATCAAAACAGATGCGCTGTATTATGTGGTTATCGATGGAACAATACGACTAGTTTAGAAATAGGTTTTATCAACCAACAATTGCAATTAAATAGGACTATCAATAACTGGGCTATTTTTCAAAACAATTGCGGCATCATCACCAATGTAAATTTCAATTTATAAGTACATCATTACCATAAAAAAGCCCCGAATTTTTCGGGGCTTTTTTTATAACGAGTAGGAATTCCTATTCTTCATCATCGAATTGTAAAACATCGCGATTAGACAATAACAAATTCACTTCTTCTTTACTACCTACAATCATATCGTTGTATACTCTTGCACCGGTACCTGCTGGTATTAGATTACCTGTAATAACGTTCTCTTTCAAGCCCATTAAGTTATCTACTTTACCATTGATCGCTGCTTGAGAAAGCACTTTAGTGGTTTCTTGGAACGACGCTGCAGAAATCCAACTTTGTGTACCTAAAGATGCTTTGGTAATACCTAACAGCATTGGGTGCGACGTAGCTGCTTGTGCATCACGATATTCGATTAATTTTTTATCAGAGCGACGTAATATACTGTTTGCTTCGCGAATTTCTCTTAACGTAACGATACGGCCTGGTTCAAATGCTTCTGAATCGCCTGCATCAACAACAATTTTCTTGTCATAAATCCAATCGTTTTCAATTTGGAATTCTAATTTATCCACCACATCATCTTCTAAGAATTTCGTATCGCCTGGCTCTACAATATTTACTTTACGCATCATTTGACGAACAATCACCTCAACGTGTTTATCGTTGATTTTTACCCCTTGCAAACGATATACCTCTTGGATTTCATTTACTAAGTATTCTTGAACGGCAAATGGACCTTTAATAGCTAAGATATCACTTGGCGTAGTAGCACCTTCTGATAAGGGCATACCTGCTTTTAAGAAGTCGCCATCTTGCACCATGATATGTTTCGTTAATGGCACAAGATATTTTTTAATCAAGCCTTCTTTAGATTCAATAGCAATCTCACGATTACCACGTTTGATATTACCGAAGCTTACCACACCATCAATCTCAGCAATGATCGCTGGATTGCTTGGGTTACGTGCTTCAAATAATTCCGTTACACGAGGAAGACCTCCGGTGATATCTCGGCTACGACCCATTACACGTGGTATTTTCACGATTACTTGTCCGTTGCGTACGCTATCGCCTTCGCTTACTATGATATGAGAACCTACCGGTAAGTTATAAGATTTTTCATCTTTACCGCTTACTTTAATAGAAGGTATTTTTGTTTTATCTTTTGATTCGATAACTACTTTTTCACGGTGACCAGTTTGCTCATCCGCTTCTTCACGATACGTTACACCATCGATAATATTTTCTAAAACTATTTTACCAGTTCCTTCAGAAATGATAACCGCATTGAACGGATCCCAAGTGCAAATCGCATCACCTTTCTTCACTTTTTGTTTATCTTTTACTTTCAATATAGAACCATACGGTATATTGTTAGAGGTATATAAACGATCAGTTGCTGGATCAATGAAACGCACCTCGCCGGTACGACCGATAACTACAATTTCATCTACACCTTCATCGTTGGTATATTTAGTTGTACGTAATCCGTCGAACTGAATAGCACAATCAAATTTAGAAAGCATTTGAGATTCAATAGCAGAAGAACCTGCTACCCCACCTACGTGGAACGTACGTAAGGTTAACTGTGTACCTGGCTCACCAATAGATTGTGCAGCAATAATACCTACCGCATCACCCATTTGTGAAGTATAGCCCGTTGCTAAATTCTTACCATAGCATTTAGAACAAACCCCACGTATACTTTCGCAAGTAAGTACCGATCTGATTTCCACCATTTCAACTCCTCTATATTCGATTAGTTTTGCATAATCTTCTGTAATCTCTTCGCCTGCTTGAACTAATACTTGACCAGAAACTGGATCAATTACATTTTCCAAAGAAGTACGACCTAAAATACGATCATATAAAGGCTCTACAATTTCTTCATTATCTTTTAATGCAGTAGTAGCAATACCACGAAGAGTGCCACAATCTACTTCATTGATAACCACATCTTGCGCCACATCCACCAAACGACGGGTTAAGTAACCTGCATCCGCTGTTTTCAACGCCGTATCCGCCAAGCCTTTACGAGCACCATGGGTAGAGATAAAGTACTCTAATACAGATAGACCTGTTTTAAAGTTAGACAAGATTGGATTTTCAATAATCTCTGAACCAGAAGAACCAGAACGACGTGGTTTAGCCATCAATCCTCTTAATCCAGCCAACTGTTTTACTTGTTGTTTAGAACCACGAGCTCCAGAATCTAACATCATATACACGGAATTGAAACCTTGTTTATCCGTTTTCATTTCATGTAATAAAGTTTCTGTTACACGCGTATCTACACGAGACCAGATATCGATAATTTGGTTATAACGCTCATTATTGGTAATTAAACCCATATTGTAGTTATCCCAAACTTCGTCTACTTCTACTTGTGCATTTGCAATTAATTCTTCTTTAATATCTGGAACATTCAAATCTTTAATATTGAATGATAATCCACCACGGAATGCCGTACGGAATCCTAAAGTTTTGATATCATCTAAGAATTGAACCGTTTCAGGAATAGTCGTATTTTTTAAGATATTACCAATGATCTCACGAAGTGATTTTTTAGTTAATAACTCATTTACATAACCATTTTGTTTAGGAACAAACTGATTAAATAATACACGACCTACGGTTGTTTCAATTAATTTATATTCTAATTCACCTTGCTCGTTACGCACATTTGCTTTTACTTTAATCCAAGCATGCAAATCTGCACGTCCTTCATTATGCGCGATAGTTACTTCATCTGCATTGTAGAACGTCATTCCTTGACCTTTAACGATTTCTGTATCGGTCGTTTTTTTACCTTTAGAAATGTAGTATAATCCCAAGACCATGTCTTGTGAAGGAAGGGTAATTGGCGTACCATTTTGAGGATTCAAGATGTTATGAGAAGCCAACATTAATAATTGTGCTTCTAATACCGCTGCATTACTTAATGGAACGTGAACCGCCATTTGGTCACCATCGAAATCGGCATTAAACGCAGAACAAACTAACGGGTGCAATTGGATTGCTTTCCCTTCAATTAATTTTGGTTGGAATGCTTGAATAGATAAACGGTGTAAGGTAGGGGCACGATTTAATAATACAGGGTGACCTTTTAGTACATTCTCTAAGATATCCCAAACAACAGCTTCTTTGCGCTCCACTAATTTCTTAGCGCTTTTCACTGTTTTTACAATACCTCTTTCAATAAGTTTACGAATGATAAATGGTTTGAATAACTCAGCAGCCATATCTTTAGGTAAACCACACTCATGCAATTTCATTTCCGGACCTACTACGATAACCGAACGACCAGAGTAGTCGACACGCTTACCTAATAAGTTTTGACGGAAACGACCTTGTTTACCTTTCAATACATCCGATAAAGATTTCAATGCA
>CAIWHF010000068.1 GCA_903912405.1 uncultured Bacteroidota bacterium
ATCTTTTTTAATACATGAAAAAAGAGAAGTTGTTACAAGAATTAAAAGAATAATTTTACTTTTCATATTTTATTATTTTTACCAAAGGAGTTCTTTGTCCTGCTCCTCAGTAGTTGTTTTGTTATGTAATCTACTATTATACTTTTGAATTTGGCGTTCATAAATTAATTGAGCAATATGCTTAGCGATATCTTCATGATGCAAAATTTCTTTTATTTTTTTCTCTGAAATATCTAAACGATACAACATTTGAAAAAACTCCTCGGCTCCCGATTGAATCCATTCTATTACTTTTTGCTCTAACACTTTTAAGAGCATTTCTTCATCAACGGTTTCTGGAAGAACCAATTCGTATTGCTTTGCTATTTCTTGAGCCAACTGTGCTGATTGCATATCGTAAAGTTACAGTAATAGCATGTAAAAAGGCATGATTTTCATCATGCCTTATATAGTTAAATTCTATACTGTTTAATATTGAACTGCATTTAATACCAGTTGCTTAATATCTTTTATAGCAACTCGTTCTTGCAGCATACTATCTCTGTGTCTTATGGTTACGGTACCATCTTCTTTTGTTTGATGATCAACAGTGACACAAAATGGCGTTCCAAGGGCATCCATTCTTCTATAGCGTTTTCCAATAGCGTCTTTCTCTTCATAAAAACATTTAAATGAACCTCTACATTCCGCCAATAATTCTTTGGCAATTTCGGGCAAACCATCTTTTTTCAATAATGGTAAAATAGCCAGTTTATAAGGCGCCAACATTGCAGGCAGTTTCAACACCACACGAGCATCTTGCTTTTCTGCCGTACTCAAATCTTCTTCTTGATACGCTTCGCTCAACAACATTAAGAAGGTGCGATCTAAGCCTATAGAGGTTTCTACAACATAAGGCAAATAATGTTGATTAAGCTCTGTATCGAAGTAGGTCAGTTTTTTACCACTAAACTGCTGATGGTTTTTTAAATCAAAATCGGTTCTGCTATGTATCCCTTCCAATTCTTTAAAACCCATAGGAAAATCGTATTCAATATCACAAGCAGCATCTGCATAGTGAGCTAATTTCACATGGTCATGAAAACGATATTTATCTGGACTAATCCCTAAACTTAAATGCCATTTCATACGTGCCTCTTTCCAATACTGATACCATTCTTGCTGCGTGCCAGGACGAACAAAAAATTGCATTTCCATTTGTTCAAACTCTCGCATTCTAAAAATAAAGCCGCGCGCTACAATTTCATTTCTAAAGGCCTTTCCAATTTGAGCTATCCCAAATGGGATTTTCATTCTACCAGTTTTTTGAACATTCAAGAAATTAACAAATATACCCTGTGCCGTTTCTGGTCGTAAGTAAATCTCACTGCTTTCTTCTGCAACACTTCCCAATTGGGTGCCAAACATTAAATTAAATTGTCGAACTTCCGTCCAGTTGCAAGTGCCGCTAACCGAGCATTTAATATTATTGGTGTCAATCAAGTTTTTCAACCCTACAAAATCATCAGCAGCTATAAGTTGCTCCATCGTAGTTAAAATCGATGCTGCAGCATCTGGGGCTAATTGCTCAGCAAATGCCTCAATTAAATGATCGACCCTATAGCGTTTTTTAGAATCCTTATTATCAATCATGGGATCGCTAAAATTGTCTACATGGCCACTCGCTTTCCAAGTTGTTGGGTGCATAAAAATGGCAGCATCTATACCCACAATATGATCATGCAGTTGCGTCATGCTTTTCCACCAATAATCTTTGATGTTCTTTTTTAATTCTGCTCCATTCTGCCCATAATCATAAACAGCGCCTAAGCCATCATATATTTCGCTTGAAGGGAATACAAATCCATACTCTTTGCAATGACTAATAATTGCTTGTAATTTATTTTCGTTTGCCATAATGCAACAAAATTAATTGTTTTGATTGATTGTTCTATGTTTTATAATATCCTTTGTTTAATTTTCATTAAAAATGCTAACTATGAAATGGATTTTATGCACCCTATTTTTAAGCTTTAGCATGCACTGTGCTGCTGGTCAACTAGCTGAAAAGGCAATTTTAGCGGTGTTAAATAAACAAGTAAGCGCTTGGAACGATGGCGATCTTTCCCGCTATATGGAAGGTTACTGGCAATCGGACAGCCTCGTATTTATTGGCAAAAAGGGATGTACTTATGGTTATGAGGCTACTTTAAACAACTATAAAAAAGCCTATCCAGATAAATCAGCTATGGGGCAATTGCACTTTAGCGATATCCATTTCAAGAAAATATCCAGACGCAATTATATGGTAATTGGGGCTTGGCATTTACAAAGAAGCATTGGAAATTTGGATGGTTGTTTTTCCTTATTCCTAAGAAAAAGAAAAATGCATTGGCATATTATAGCCGATCACTCTTCCTAATTAAAACGCTATTATAAATCCTATAGTAGGTATAGTATTGGCTTTCTCTTTTGGAGTTGCATAATAGACACCATTACTACCATCTGCCTTTAAACCTAGTCCGTCGGTTGTTAAAAAGGCTGTATTATCTGCATTTCTAGCAAAGGTATAGGTTGGTATTTGGGTTTGCATACTGGCAAATAAATTGGTTATGTCCATAAACAAATCCAAACTCCATTTTTTGTAATTCCATTTTTTATCAATCCTAAAATCGCAAGCATAAAATGGATCTAATCTAAACTGATTGAATTTGCTATTATCATAAACAGAATTGCCAGTTGCAGCATATACACTTCTAGACGCTAGTGTATCTAGTGGTGTATAAGGCACACCGCCCTGATATCTGAATTTAAGTCCCAACTCCAAATTATTTTTCAATTTCAATCCTCCTATAAAGGAAATTAAATGCTGATTATCCCAAGCAGCCGAATAGTAGTTGCCATTTAAATTTGAAAACGTGGTTTTGAAATAGGTATAAGAAAGTACTACAAAATAATTTTTTACTAGTTTTTGTTGGAATTGAAACTCTATACCTCGGCTTTTTCCTAAGCCCGTTGCCACAACTGGCTCGTTGCCCAATATGCTAAAATCTCCTCCTTTATTGGCTAAGGAAATGCCATCTATTTGTGAAACCGGATAATTGGTATAGCGCTTATCAAAAGCTTCTAGTGTAAATCTTGTAGCAATCGCAGGTAAAAATTCTAAACCAGCCACCATATGATTGCATTGAATATAGGGCACTAGATTAGAAAAATTATTGTTAGCATCTTTATAACCCAACACCGTATAAGAAGGTAATTTATAATAAGATCCAATGGCTGTATTCAATTTCAATTGTGGCATCAATACATAAGAGGCAGAAAGGCGCGGAGAAAATTGCAGACCTGCTTTGGTAAAACTATTACCATCTATACGAGCACCTAAAGAAACAGACAAACGATTATCCAACATATTAAGCGCAGCCTGACCAAAAGCGCCATATTTCCAAAACTGCATAGCACTTGTAGACTGTATCTTTCTATTCGTGTCTAATTTTGCAAATACACTGTTTTCGAAACTTACATGCTGCAACATGGTTCCAAAACTGTAACTAAATTGATTAATGAATTTATTATACTCAAATCGCAATTTTGTTTCTGCCTCTTTCGAAACTATTCTCAAATTACGATTGGCTTCACTTGGATTTTGATTGTCTTCGTATTTATTATATTCGTTTTGCAACCTATTTCTACTAAAGGTCAAATTCCAATAACCCTTGTCTAGCGATTTTTTTAATCCATAACCATTGGTATAGCTCCATTGATCAATAAAGGGATTAGTTTTAAGAATAAACAAATTTTCTGGAGATAAGGTGCCAGGGTTTTGAAAAGTAAAATGATCTATAGCACCCACAGCTAGTGTATATAAAGACAATTTGTTTGTTAGCTTAACATCTACCTTATACTGAAAATCCCAATACGAAGGCTGAATAGGCAATTTTAATAATTGAAACAATAATTGCAAATAAGATCTTCTGGCTGATGCCATAAAGCTCACTTTCTTGCTAATAGGACCATCAATAGTATAGGCTGCTTCTGATGCTCCTAATCTAAAGTTTTGGTCTAATTTTTGAGCATTCGCTTTGCGCTGTTTTAATTGTAAAATTCCAGAAAGTGGATTATCATATTTTGCTGGAAAAGCTCCTGTATACAAGGTTACATCTTCTATAAAGGAGATATTTAAAATACCGGTTGGTCCGCCGCCGCTTCCTTGTGTAGCAAAATGGTTGATGCTTGGCATTTCAATACCATCTAAATAATAGACGTTTTCGTTGGGCGCACCACCTCTAATAATAATATCATTTCTATATCCACCAACCGAACCGGCTGTACCACTTACACCCGGAAAAGCCTGAATCACTCTACTTACATCAAAATTACCACCGGGATTACTTTTTATTTCTTGGGCCGATAGTGATTGGATGCTTAATGGCGTTTCGGCATTTTTCTTAAATGGATTTTTCTTGATCAACACCTCTGCTAAAATTTTGCTTGCAGGCTCCATTTCAATACTAACTACTTCAGAATTTCCTGTGCTTACTACAATATTATAAATCTTTTGAGCTTCGTATCCTATACAATTTACCTGAACGGTATAGGTTTTGGTTGGGATTTTTGAAATCACGAATAAACCATTGGTATCACTTGCAGCTCCTAAATTGGTGCCTATCAATTGTATAGCAGCGCCAACAATAGGCTGTTGTGTTTGTTTGTCTTTTACCAAACCACTAATGATGCCGGTTTGGGCAAAAAGGCTCGAACTAATAAATAGACTAAGAAGCAGAAGGAAATAACGACTCATAATTTAGTTTTATTTTTCAATAACAATTATCATAAGATTTTGTTTAAGCAAACCATAAAATAATCCATTTTTAGTACGACATTTTTTTACTAATTATGCTATTAAAGTTGCATTTTTGCAAGACTAACTCTTTAAGCCAATGGCAATGCAATGGAATACGCTTTTTACTACACAACGAACGGGTGAAAGCAGTATTAAATTTCCGAATCCCGATCAGGTAAGAACTTCTTTTTTACGCGATTATGATCGCATTATTTTTTCTTCTGCCTTTAGGCGACTGCAAAATAAAACACAGGTTTTCCCACTTCCTGGTTCGGTATTAGTACACAATAGATTGACGCACAGTTTAGAAGTAGCCTCTGTGGGCCGTTCGCTAGGCAAAGCGGTTGGTGGCTGCATAGCAGCCAAATACCCAAATGAAGGAGCTGTTTTTCAAGAGTTTTACAATTATGAATTAGCATCGGTTATAGCAGCTGCTAGTTTGGCACATGATATTGGCAACCCCCCATTTGGTCATTCTGGAGAGGATGCCATACGAGATTATTTTTCTAACCTTGACGAAAGCACAAGAACATTTATTAAAAACCATATTAGGGAAGAAGACTTTAAAGACTTTTTATTTTTTGAAGGCAATGCTAATGCACTCCGTGTACTTACCAATTCCTTTAAAGAAGAAGAAGCTGGTGGCTTTAAACTCACCCTTACTACCTTAGCCTCTATAGTTAAATATCCTTGTCGCGCCAGCGAAGGTTTTGATAAGAAATCGGGGCTTATAGCTACCAAAAAATCGGGCTATTTTAAAAGTGAAGAAGCTTTATTTCAACAGTTAATTCAAACGTTAGAAATCCCAAAAATAGAAGGCCTTGAAAGCGTATATGCACGTCACCCCTTTGTTTACTTAGTAGAAGCAGCCGATGATATCTGCTACCGTATTATCGATATTGAAGATGCTCACCGCCTAGGTATTGTTTCTTTTGAAAAAATGGCAAGTTTGTTTTTACCTTTCTTCGAAAAAGAAACCGGCTTTAATAGTGTGGAGTACATTCATAAAAAACTGAGCGCTATTCAAGACCCCAATCAAAAAGTGCAATTTATTCGTGCTAAATGGATTGGACTCATGGTAGAAAAGCTCACGATAGCCTTTATGGAGGCGGAGCAGCAATTGTTAGACGGCACACTTCAACAACCACTTTTAGAAATTATGCCAGCAGCATATACAAGTTTACTTCAAGAAATAGAATACTTTTCATTGCACGAAATCTATCGATATAAATCTGTTGTAGAAATTGAAATTGCTGGTTTTCATATCATTGGAGGCTTACTACAGGCTTTTATTAGTGCTCTAATGCAACCACAAACTATGAAATCAAAAAACCTGTTGCATTTAATTCCAAAACAATTTGTAATAGATACGCATCCAGCAAAAACATATGCATCTATTCAATCTATAGTAGACTACATTGCTGGCATGACCGATTTATATGCCTTAGATTTGTACCGCAAAATAACCGGCATTAATGTGCCCGAATTAAAGTAAAATGAACCCAAAGCAATTAGTCATTTCAGCATTTGATTACCCCTTATCTCAGGAGGATATTGCACAATATCCTTTAGAACAAAGAGATCATTCTAAATTATTGGTCTACAAAGAAAAAACAATAGCTCATCACTTTTATTATCAATTGCCGGAGTTACTTCCTAGTGATTATACCTTAGTATTCAACGAAAGTAAAGTGGTGCATGCTCGCTTACTATTTGAAAAAGCTAGCGGAGGAAAAATAGAATTATTTTGTTTAGAGCCTGATGCAGCTCGCTATAGCCAAGTGCCCTTAGCCATGCAAGAAAAAGGAAGTGTTTATTGGAATGTATTAGTAGGTGGTGCTAACAAGTGGAAAAACGAAGATCCTATATTTTTAAAAACTACCGAATTAACGATCACTGCAAAAAAGATAGCACGCTTCGATACACATTTTTTAATTGAATTTACTTGGGATCAAGCTTCTTGGAGCTTTGCAGAAGTATTACAGCATGCAGGCAACATTCCCTTGCCTCCTTATATGCAAAGAAGCGCAGCTATTGATGATGCTACACGATACCAAACCGTATACGCAAAAGCAGAAGGCTCTGTAGCAGCACCTACCGCTGGCTTGCATTTTACGGAAAGGCTATTGGAGCAATTACGCCAAAAAAATATTCATACAAACTTTTTACAATTACATGTGGGTGCTGGCACTTTTATGCCTGTAAAATCTAGCACTCTCGACGAACATCCTATGCATGCGGAATGGATTGTACTAGATAAAAATCAAATTCAAAACATACTAAAGGGATTAGCAAAAGGACTGATTGCTGTGGGCACCACATCACTTCGCAGCTTAGAAAGTATGTATTGGATAGGCTATAAATTACATTTTAATATCCCTATTGATTGGAAGGGTGTAGCAGTTGAACAATGGTTTGCCTACGAGCAAGAAAAAGAACTAGATAGCAGTGCAGCACTGCGAGCAATTATTGACTATTTAGAGGTAAACAAGCTCGAATTTATTCATACTAAAACACAGATTTTAATAGCACGTCCATATAAAGCTAAAATGGCAAAAGCGCTCATCACTAATTTTCATCAGCCTCAATCTACCTTATTAGTATTGGTAGATGCCTTAATTGGAGAAGTATGGAAAGAGCTCTACGCACTAGCATTAAAAAATAAGTATCGCTTTTTAAGCTATGGAGATGGCTGTTTGTTTTGGCTTTAAACAGATTGGTTATAATTTTGTACCTTTATAATACTATGCGTCGATTTGTAATCTTATTCATCATTGCCTTATATGCAATAGGCAGTACTGAATTGCACGAGTTGTTAAAACTCCCCGTGCTTACAGCGCATTTTGTAGAACATCGACAACATAATCCTAAGATTTCTTTTTGGGAATTTATTTACGAACATTACGGAGTGCCACAACCTATGGATGCTGATTATAAAAAGGATGTAGAATTGCCTTTTAAATCTACCATTACTTTTGTTTTTCATATAGTGGTAGCCCCAACCGAACCGGTATATTTCAATGCAAGCTATAGTTATCCAACCCTTCAGCATAACATTACCTATCAGAATCGTTTTGTTGCAAAAAAACAATGCCAAGATATTTGGCAGCCTCCACGTTGTTAGATTTTATTTAGATTACCAATCCCCCCCTATTCTTTATTTTATTAAATCATAAAGCATATGCTTAATGCTATTATTAACTATTCTATTAAAAATAGAATGGTTGTATTGTTGGGTACCTTTCTTTTAATAGGAGCTGGTATTTTTTCGCTATTGCATATCCCCATTGATGCAGTGCCGGATATTACCAATAATCAAGTTCAAATTATAACCACAAGTCCATCGTTGGCTCCACAAGAAGTAGAACGTTTCATAACCTACCCTATAGAACAAACGATGACTACAATACCACAAATTGCGGAAATGCGCTCCATTTCTAGATTTGGGCTTAGTGTTGTTACCCTTGTTTTTGAAGATGATGTTGATATTTTTTGGGCCCGTCAGCAAATTAACGAACGTCTCGTTCAGGCTAAAGAAAGCATTCCTCAAGGAGTTGGAACACCCTATTTAGCGCCGGTTACAACTGGACTTGGAGAGATTTTTCAATATACTTTAAAAGTTGACCCAGCCTATAAGCAAGTATATTCTTTATCTCAACTAAGGAGTATTCAAGATTGGATAATTCGTAAACAATTATTAGGCACTAAAGGAGTAGCGGATGTAAGTAGCTTTGGCGGATTTGTGAAGCAATATGAAATTGCTATCAACATCGATCGGCTAAATGCTATGCAGGTAAGTATGCAAGAGCTTATGGATGCTATAGAAAAAAATAATCAAAATGGTGGCGGCGCATATATTATGCAAGACAATAGCGCATTTTATATTCGCACAGAAGGGCTCGCTAAAAACTTTCAGGATATCGAAAATGCTGTAGTTAAACAGACGAGCAGTCATATTCCTATTTTAATCAAAGATGTTGCGGTTGTGAAAGAAGGACATGCAATTCGTTTTGGCGCCATGACCTATAATAATGATGGCGAAACAGTGGGTGGTATTGTCATGATGCTTAAAGGGGCCAATTCTAATGAGGTTATTAGCAATGTGAAAGAGAAAATAAAACAAATTGAAGCAACTTTAAACCCCGGTGTTCATATCGAGCCGTACTTAGACAGAACACAATTAGTAAATAGAGCTATTAATACGGTTGAAAAGAATTTAATAGAAGGTGCATTAATTATATTATTTATCCTCATTCTGTTTTTAGGCAATTGGCGCGCTGGTTTGCTCGTAGCCTCCGTTATTCCCTTAGCCATGTTCTTTGCATTAAGCATGATGCAATTGTTTGGTGTCTCTGGAAATCTTATGAGCTTAGGTGCTATAGACTTTGGACTTATTGTAGATGGTGCTGTTATTATTGTGGAAGCAATCATGCACTATATGTTTTCACAACAAAAAAATAATCAACAAGTACCTTTAGTTTATACAGAAGAAGAAATGCAAAAAGCGGTAAGCATATCAGCATCGCGCATGATGAATGCGGCAACTTTTGGTCAAATCATCATCTTAATTGTGTACTTACCTATATTTTCTTTATCGGGTATTGAAGGAAAAATGTTTAAGCCTATGGCAGAGACAGTTGCATTTGCCATTGTAGGTGCACTATTATTATCTATCACATACGTACCTATGATGAGTGCATGGGTCTTATCCAAAACCATATCTAGTAAAGAGCAATTAGGCGATAAAATGATGAAGCATATTGAAAGCAAATATGTAAACTTATTGAGCAAAACTCTTCATCATAAAAAACTTGTTCTCCTTGGTGCAGCCATAGCCTTAATAAGCAGTGCAATTATATTTACACAAATGGGAGGCGAATTTTTACCTACCCTTGAAGAAGGAGATTTTGCAGTGGAAACAAGGTTGCCAACCGGCAGTTCTTTAGACGAAACTATCAAAACAGCGCAGCAAGCAGCTGGATTGTTAAAAGCTCAATTTCCAGAAGTTAAAAAAGTCATAGCAAAAATTGGTTCAAGTGAAATACCTACCGACCCAATGCCAGTTGAAAGTTGTGATTTGATTATTGTTTTAAACGACAAAAGCACCTGGACACATGGCGCTAATTGGCAAGCATTGGCCAACGAAATGCAACAATGCTTGGAAGTGCTTCCGCAAGCGAGTTTTGGTTTTCAACAACCCATACAAATGCGCTTTAATGAATTAATCGCGGGTGCTCGACAAGATGTTGCCATTAAAATATTTGGAGAAGATTTAGCTACCCTTACCGATTTAAGTAAGCAAATTGGCAGTATCATTCACAAAGTAAATGGAGCTGAAGATATTTATATTGAGCCTATGACCGGATTGCCTCAATTAGTAGTAGCTATTAATAGAAATGCTATTGCACACTATGGATTACAAATCGAAGCTGTTAACAAAACCATAGCTACTGCATTTGCTGGTAGTATTGCTGGCAGTATTTACGAAGGCGATCAGCGCTATGATATTAGTGTTCGATTAGATACTCAAAATAGAAACCAACTTCATCAGTTAAACAATTTGTATATCCTCAATTATCAAGGCCAATCGATACCTTTAAAAGAAGTGGCAAGCATACAAATTGAAAATGGACCTAATCAAATACAACGAGAGCAAGCACAAAGAAGAATTATTGTAGGTTTTAATGTGCGTAATAGGGATGTAGAAAGTATTGTAAAAGAGCTTCAAGATAAAGTGAATGCTGAAATAAAATTACCTAGCGGTTATCGCATTGCCTATGGCGGTCAATTTGAAAATCTCATTGCGGCAAAACAGCGCTTACAAATAGCGGTGCCTATTTCGTTACTACTTATTTTCATTCTTTTATTTGCAGCCTTTAGGTCAGCAGCACAAGCGGGTCTTATATTTACGGCTATTCCTTTTGCAGCCATTGGAGGTATTATCGCCTTAGTAAGTAGAGGCATGCCTTTCAGCATTTCTGCTGGCATTGGTTTTATTGCTTTATTCGGCGTAGCGGTATTAAACGGTATCGTACTGATTGCAGAATTCAATCGACTAAAAGATAATCTGGAACTTACCTTAATAGAGCGCATTATTCAAGGATCAAAATCAAGAATACGCCCGGTATTAATGACCGCTAGTGTAGCATCGCTAGGATTTTTACCTATGGCTTTGTCGCATACTGCCGGTGCAGAAGTTCAAAAACCACTTGCTACCGTTGTTATAGGTGGATTATTAACAAGCACACTACTCACCTTATTTTTATTGCCCGTAATTTATTACTTAATGGAAAAGAAACTAGCTAAAAAAACAATGCTGCTAATTTGCTTAGTAGGATTACTTCATCCATCATCTAGCAGTGCGCAAGAACATACTATTTGGAAGCAATGCCTTCAAATGGGATTGCATAACAATTTGCAACTACAAGCCAATAAATATGAAATACTGCAGGCTACATCTAGCGCACATGCAGCTATTGATTTTGGAAGAACCAATGTTCAATACATGAAAGGCCAGTATAATTCAGAGAGCAAACAAGATAATAATATTACCATTACACAGACCTTAGCCTTTCCAACAACAAGTATTGCCAATTATCGAGCATTGCAACAACAAACAAACGTTGCTGCAGCAAATTTTAAGCTGTCGAGTTACGAGTTACAGTATAAAATAAACCTTGCTTTTGTAAAGCTATTGTATCTCCATAGTCAAATCAAGCTACTATATGAACAAGATAGCCTTTATAAAAAACTGAGCGTAATTTCAGAAAAACGCTTTAAAGTTGGAGAAGCTACTCAACTTGAATGGTTGCTGGCACAATCAAAAACAAAAATGAATCAATCTAAAATTGAATTACAGAAAAGCAATTTTGAACAGAGTATCGTAGAACTAAAAACACTAATGAATGCTACATTAGACCTATCATTAGGAAATCAAGATACGCTACACGCCTTATCTTTAAGTACGCAAGAAATGCTTGCCAACCATCCTTTAAAAGAGCTCAGTACAGCAAAATATCAATTGAGTATTGCCCAGAAAAAAGCAGAGCAAAACAGACTAGCGCCGGATGTTTCTATTGGTTACTTCAATCAAACACTTATTGGCAGCGCTATTAGTGAACCCTTAGCAAGAATTGCTGGACAAAATGATCGCTTTCAAGGTATGCAAGTAGGTATTCAAATACCTTTGTTTTTTAATGCACAGCAATCTAAAATAAAAGCAGCTAAATGGAATATGCTAAGCCAAGAAAAAAACAAAGAGCAAACAATTTTAGAAATTAATAGCGCTGTTACAAATGCACAAGCTGAGTATCAAAAACAATTGCAGCAAATTCGTTTTTATCAGCAAGAAGCATTACCACAAGCAAACATGCTCTTATCGCAAGGCAATGCAAGCTATAAAGCGGGCGAAATAAACTATATCGCTTATTTACAAATTTTAGATGCCGCTTTAACTATTCGAAATGAGTATTTACAAAATTTGTATAAATATGATGAAGCCGTTATACAATTAGGATATTGGAACGGAACAAATTATCAACCTTAAAAATTTTTTTATGAAAAAGAATATCAATAAACTAATCCTTGCGGCAGTGCTGATCGTTTTCACACAATGTAAACAAACGAATACTGCGGAAGAAAAAACAAGTACATCTAGCGTAGACACCAACCATTTAAGCATAAATGAGGCTCAATTTAAAGAAGCTGGCATTGAATTGGGCACTTGGACCACACGATCTATAAGCAGCACCATCAAAGCCAATGGGAAATTAGATGTGCCCCCTCAAAACATGTTGAGCATTAGTGTTCCACTGGGTGGTTTGGTAAAACAAACAACGCTCTTACAAGGCACGCATGTAAATGTAGGCGATGTATTAGCTGTATTAGAAAACAGTGAGTATATAAAACTACAACAAGAATATGCAGAAGCCTATCACCAGCTAATTTATTTAGAATCAGAAAAAAACAGACAAGGTGAATTGCAAGCAGCACAAATTAATGCTACTAAGACCTATCAAAAATCAGTTGCCGACTATGACATGATGAAAGTGCGTGTAGAAGCACTCAAACAACAGTTGTTGCTACTGGGTATTAGTCCAAAAACAGTACTCGAAGGAAAAATTAGCAGCACTATTAGTCTGCGCTCAAGTATTGATGGCTATGTAACCAAAGTATTGGTCAACAAAGGAAAATTTGTACAAACCAATGAAGTGCTCTTTGAATTAGTAGATACGCGTCATACGCATTGCGAATTGCAAGTATTTGAGCAAGACATTCCTTTTATACAATTAAATGACAAAGTTGAATTTTCATTAACCAGCGATGCCACCAAAAGAAAAGCAAGTATACATCTAATTGGAAAAGAAATCAATAGCGATCGCACGGTGCAAGTGCATTGCCATATGGACAAAGAAGATCCAAGTTTATTACCTGGCTCCTATATTACAGCCTATATCTACCCTACAAGCAAAAGCACTACAGCATTGCCTAAAGCCGCTTTTGCATTGGGCGAACAAACATACTATATCTATATTCTAGAATCTATTAGCACCCAAAAAAATGAAAAGGGTATAAATGAAAATAGGTATCATTTTTTACAAGTTCCGATACGCACTTTTGGTAGCGACGATCAATTTATGGCTTTCAGTATTCCAAACACTTTATCGAGCACCAGTAAAATTGTATTAAACAATGCCCACATTTTAAGAGCCGTTTTGCTCAATAAAACGCAGGCAGAATAAATTAATTTATTTACCAAACTTCTTTTTCAATAAGCTCAAAGCATCATTTATATTAGTAGATGGTGCTTGTGTTGTTGAAGTTGTGTTTGTTTTTTTAGATTTCTCTTTAAAAGCAGGCGCTTCTTGTGTTTGCTTGATCGATAAAGCAATACGTTTTCTTGCTATATCTACTTCCGTTACCTTCACTTGCACTTGTTGATTTAACTTTAATACTTCGTTAGGATCAGTAATATATTGATGCGCTATTTCAGAAACATGCACCAAGCCATCTTGCTTTACACCTATATCTACAAAGGCTCCAAAGCGAGTTATATTAGTAACAATACCCGGAACGATCATACCAACATAAACATCTTCGATGGAATAAATATTGGCAAACTCAAAAAGCTGCACTTCGCTTCGAGGATCTAATCCCGGTTTTTTTAACTCACTAATAATATCGGTAATCGTATGCAATCCAAATTGTTCATTGGTATATTTTGCTGCTACAATTTGATTTAGCAAATTCGTATTTTCTATCAATTGTTTTACATCCACATTCAAATCCTTCGCCATCAAAGCTACTATGGGATAGGCTTCTGGATGAACTGCGCTGGCATCAAGGGGTTCTTCGCTCGATGGCAATCTCAAAAATCCTGCACATTGCTCAAACGCTTTACCTCCCAATCGTGGAACTTTCAATAGCTCTTTTCTCGATTTAAAAGCACCTAATTCCGATCGTTGTTTTACAATGTTCTCTGCAATAGACGGACCAATACCACTCACATAACTCAACAAGTGTTTGCTAGCCGTATTTAAATTTACGCCTACTGTATTTACGCAACTGATCACGGTTTGATCAAGTCGTTCTTTAAGGCGCACTTGATTAACATCGTGTTGGTATTGACCAACACCAATACTTTTAGGATCTAATTTTACCAACTCTGCTAAAGGATCCATTAATCTTCGTCCAATACTCACAGCACCTCTTACCGTAATATCGTAATCAGGAAATTCTTCTCTTGCTATTTCAGATGCGGAATAAATAGACGCACCATCTTCATTAACTAAAAATATAGGAAGGTTTAAGTTGAGCGATTTTATAAATTGCTCTGTTTCCCTTCCCGCCGTTCCATCTCCTATTGCAAAGGTTTGAGTTTGATATTTTCCTACTAAGTGTTGAATGGTATACGCTGCTGCATCCAATCTATTCTTCTCATGAATGTAAATCAAATCGGTATGTAATAAATTTCCGCTTTCATCTAAGCATACAATTTTGCAACCTGTTCTATACCCCGGATCAATAGCCAATAAGCGCTTGCCACCAAGTGGCGAAGACAATAACAATTGTCGAAGATTTTCTGCAAATACCTGTATAGCCTCTTCATCTGCTTTTTGTTTTAAAGCCGTTCTAAATTCTGCTTCTAAGCTCGGTTGCAACAATCGGCGATACGCATCTTTAATAGCTTTTTTTACGTGCTCTGCAGCATCATTGCTCGCTACTATTTTCTTTTTCTCAATTTGAAATAAGGCTGTTTCTTCTTCTGGTGCAATACTCATTCTCAATACGCCTTCCATAAAACCACGCATAATGGCTAATATTCTATGCGATGGAATTTTAGCAATCGGCTCATCGAAATCGAAATAATCTTTATACTTCGCTGCTTCAGATTCTTTATCCGCAATGAGTTTACTTTTAAAGAGGGCTTGTTCTTCAAATAGTTTTCTAATGTCAGCGCGTATTATTGCATCTTCATTAATCCACTCCGCAATGATATCACGAGCGCCTTGCAAGGCAGCCTCTGTGCTCACTATTGCTTCATTTAAAAATAATTGTGCCTGTTCTTCCACAGCTATTGCTTGTTGTTCCATTAGCAGTACAGCTAAGGGTTCTAAACCATGCTCACGAGCAGTTTGCGCTTTGGTTTTACGCTTCGGTTTATAAGGCAAATAAATATCTTCCAATTCAGCCAAGCTACTTGCAGCATTTATTTTTTCTTGCAACGTAGGCGTCATCTTCTCTTGATCGGTAATCGTTTTTTCGATAAACGCTTTACGCTCCGAAAAATCTTTTTGAAACGTAGCCTCATCAATTATTTTTTGAATCACGACTTCATCTAAGGCACCTGTTTTATCTTTTCTATAACGGGCAATAAAAGGGATGGTTGCACCCTCGGCTACTAATTGTAAAACGGCTTCTACTTGTTGTTGCGATAAGCGCAAGACCAAGGCCACACTTTTGGAAAAAGAAATCATACGCTACTATAAATTTTAAAGAATGCTAAAGTACTTCTATAATTGAAAAGATAAAAGTTGATTTGAAAAGGTAGGGACTAAAACAGCAAATAATGAAAGGCCATTAGGGTTCTAGATCCTTTTTTGCTAAGCTTTTGTAGTTTTCGAATATATTTTCATATTGATAATCAATGATTTACAAATTCAAAACGAATAATTTTTAGCTTAAAAGTGGGTATTTTGGGTATTTTTTTCTACTTTTGCCCTCCCAAATCCGTTCGACTACCTATTTTTTAGGTATCCAAAGTTGAGCCGAACGATTGGGATATTTTTTAACAAAAAACATTTTTTATGTCAACAAACAACCTTCAAAACTATGAGTTGATGGTGATTTTCACTCCCGTATTATCGGAGGAAGATTTCAAAGCAGCTCAAAAGAAGTTTGCTAGCATCGTTACAGACAACGGCGGCAACATCGTGCATTCTAATCCATGGGGATTACGCAATTTAGCTTATCCAATTGATAAGAAAACAACTGGAATTTATTTTGTAATGGAATTCAGCGCTCCAACGGATATCGTTGCGAAAGTGGAAATTCAATTAAATCGTGATGAGACTGTAATGCGTCACATGATTACCCGTATCGATAAATATGCTGCTGCATATAATGCGAAAAAACGTGGTGCAACTCAAAACGCATAATTCAAAATTAAAAAACTTAAACAATGGCAAAAGCAAACGATATAAAATACCTTACTTCGACCCGAGTAGAGAAGCGCCAAAAGAAATATTGCCGCTTCAAAAAAATGGGCATTCGATATGTAGATTACAAAGACGCTGAGTTTTTGAAAAAATTCTTAAACGAACAAGGTAAAATGTTACCTCGTCGTATCAGTGGTAATTCATTAAAATTCCAACGTAAAGTGGCACAAGCGATTAAAAAAGCGCGTCAAATGTCATTATTACCTTATGTTACTGACCTTTTAAAGTAAAAAAATCATGCAAGTAATCTTAATAAAAGACGTAGATAATTTGGGTTCTGCCCACGAATTAGTTTCTGTAAAACCAGGATATGCAAGAAATTTTCTTATTCCTGAAAAATTTGCAGTAGAAGCAAGTTCTTCTAATTTAAAAATGTTAGAAGAGCGTCGCAAACAATTACAAAAACGCGAAGAAAAACTTTTAGCTGAAATCGCTAAAGTAACCGACGTATTAAAAGCAGCGCCTGTTAAAATTGGTGCTAAATTAGGCGTTAACGGTAAAATCTTCGGTTCTGTTACTTCTATCCAATTAGCGCGCGCTATCCGTGAGCAAAAAGGATATGAAATTGACCGTCGCCGTATCACTATCTTAGAAGATGTGAAAGAAGTGGGAACGTACAATGCTCAAATCGATTTCGGAAAAGAAAATATCTTAGAACTTTCTTTCGAAGTAATTGGCGAATAGTATTTGCTAAAATAAATAATAAAAAAGTCCCGCAATAGCGGGACTTTTTTATTGCGCTTTTGACAAAAATAACTTTTATAAACTTAAGGTATTTCCTACCTTTGCGCTGCTATGCAAATAGAAATATTAAAATCAAAAATTCACCGCGTTACTGTTAAAGAAGCCAACCTTCATTATATTGGTAGCATCACCATTGATGAAGATTTAATGGACGCGGCCAATTTAATAGAACACGAAAAAGTTCAGATCGTTAATATTAACAACGAAAGCCGATTTGAAACCTACGTGATTAAAGGTACGCGTGGCTCAGGCATGATTTGTTTGAACGGACCGGCATCGCATCATGTTAGCCTTGGCGATACCATTATTATTATGGCTTATGCTACCATGGATTTCGAATTGGCTAAGCAATTTAAACCCCGCGTAATTTTTCCGAATGAGCATAATTTATTGTAAATTTAACTAGATAAACTACGTGCTTCAGCCGCACTAGATTACATTTGGTTGCTTTAGATAAATTATACGTCATGAAAAAAAGAATTATACAAGCCCTTCAATATATCTTCTTCCTAGGACTAGGTTTATTTCTTATTTATTGGAAAGCAGCTCATCTCAGCCCAGCACAAAAGCAACAATTATATGATGCCTTTGGTACAGTCAACTTAGGCATGCTCACCCCCGTGATTATTGCCGGATTTTTATCGCATTGGTTCAGAGCTATGCGTTGGCGCTTATTACTGCAACCACTCGACATACATACCGGAAAACTCAATACTATGGCAGCTGTTATGATAGGCTACTTAGCTAATTTATTAGTGCCGCGTATGGGTGAAGTAGCAAAATGTACCGTTTTGGCCAAACACGAAAAAGTACCAGCCGATAAAATGGTGGGCACCATAGTATCGGAGCGCATTTTTGATTTAGTGTGCTTGCTGATTATAAGCTTTATTGCTTTTGCCTTACAATACACTATCGTAGCAGATTATATAAGTCAACTAAGTGTGCAATATAAAGGAAACGGTTATCGATGGATCTTTTTTGTAGTCTTTGCTTTGTTATTAATTGGCTTTGTGTATTGGTTGAAAAAGAAAAAAAAAGGAAGTAAAGTTTATAATCTTTTAAAAGGCGTTGGTGCCGGCATAGCCTCTATTTGGCGAATGCAAAACAGAGGTTTATTTCTTTTTTATACCCTGCTAATTTGGGGTATGTATACTTTAATGATCATCATCGGTTTTAAAAGCATGCCTGTAACGGCCTCTTTCGGAATTTTTGAAGCTTTAGTAGTATTAGTTTTTGGTAGTGTGGGCATGATTGTAACCCAAGGCGGCATTGGCGCCTATCCCGTTATTGTTGGTCAGATATTAATGCTCTATGGCATTGCCGAGCCTAGCGGTTTGGCCTTTGGCTGGGTAAGCTGGATGGCGCAAACGGGCATTATCATTATTTTTGGCGTATTAGCCCTCATATTACTTCCACTTTTCAATAAACACTATGGAAAAAATAGATTGGATAAAAAGTAAAATCAAAACACTTAGCGAACTCAAAGCTTTAAGTCATACTTGGAAAACACTCAGCAAACAAATTGTTTTTACCAATGGCTGTTTTGATATTTTACACCATGGACATTTAGATTTGATTGCTAAAGCGGCCGACCAAGGTAATATATTAGTGGTGGGTATCAACAGCGATGCTTCCGTAAAACGATTGAAAGGTGCAGAGCGACCTATTAACAACGAAAACGATCGTGCATTTCAAATGGCCTCTCTATTATGTGTAGATGCTGTTTATATTTTCGAAGAAGATACGCCCTTAGCAACTATTGAAGCACTGCAACCGCAGGTTCTTGTAAAAGGTGGCGACTATACCCTAGATGCAATTGTTGGGGCACCAGAAACCATAGCAAGAGGCGGACGTGTAGCCATCATCCCTTTTGTAGCGGGTTATTCTACCACTTCTATCATTAAGAAAATTCAAGGTTTGTAAGCTGATATACTAAGGAGCTATTACTTAAATAGATCTACGGCTGATTAAAAACCCCTTGTACTAATACACTGTCCGTATTTCTATATGAATTATAAAACCAAACCGGGGGTATAGTATAAGAACCTTTATTATTGTTATCACTGGCAATGAGAAACAAATTATTAGATGGTTTTGGCAAATAACCTGTATCATTATAAATAACATCTATGCCAACACAACTTGGATTAGAAGTCGTATCGTTTAATACAAATTTACCGTCCATTGGAAAATATCCTAGATTGAATACAATTTGAAAACCATTTGTATGATTTGAAGTATTTATTTCATGTCTTGCCTTTCCCTCTTCAACACTTACCTCATTGGTACTAAACTTATCCTGATTGACTTGCCAATAAGAAAAATTGCGGGTGTCTTTCTTTTTACAATTGGTAAATGGCAGCAGTAAAAAAACATATAAAATATAGGATAACTTTTTCATGATTTTA
>CAIWHF010000069.1 GCA_903912405.1 uncultured Bacteroidota bacterium
GGCCTTCCAAGTTGTCTGGGATACGGGATGAGAAGTTATGTTCGTTTCGGGTTAGAAGATGGCTCGGCAGAGCGTCGCTTAAATGAATTTTATCAAGTATGTCGGAGTAGGGTGGAGGTTAAAGATTTTTGTGGCATCTATCTTGGATTTGTATTAGCTGATGTTTATAATGATAAGTACGGAAAGGGACCAATCCTTAAAAGTTCGCGCATGGCGAGCAAGTTGAATCGCTATTGTAATATTGATAAACCGCAAGATTGTTACTCTTCTTTTGTTGCTTGGTATTTAAATCAATGGACCTTTAGTAGCAAGGATGGAAGTTTTGCTAAAGAGGAGACGCTAGCGATATGTGCTGCTTTAAGTAGTAAGGGTAACAGGGAACTTTGCCAAGAGAGAGTAGTAGAAGAAGAGAAGCGTTACCTAGGACGTTTAGTTAATGCCTCAAAAGAATAATCAATAAAGGATTATTCAACCAGTCCTAAATTTTTATTGATATTTAATATTTGTTTTATTCTATTTTATAATAATTGTATTATTTAGAATAGGAGAAATAAATATCTGATAAGAATTGTAAAGCTAAAAACTGTAAAAATGATGCAGTGAATAATATAGAGGGTAGTTTTTCTGAAGATATTCCCAGTTATGACATGGGTTGGAAGAATGTTAAATTTTGTTCTAAATCATGTAAAGAGCAATTTAGAAAAGATAATAGTGGTTCACATGTTTCTTGGGGCAAAGGGGAGTGTTGATACTGGCTCTTTATAGAGTTTGTTTCCATAGCTTTGAGTAAAAAATTTCTAATAAGCGGTTAGATTAATTCGTAATTCCTTTAGAATTATATTTATTTTACACTTCTTGTTAATTTTATTTTATATTTAGGTTATCTCATCAAAGTATGGTATAATGTAGATATGGCTAGAGACATTGATTTAACAGATAAACATTTAAAAGTTTCATTTAATAGTAAAAAAGGTATCCTTCACAGCGAAGAGGGTGGAGTGGAGTTTTATGAAGACGAGAGCGGTTTTCTTACCTCAATCATTTTTAAAAATCCCGTAAACTTTAAGACTGGATTAAAATTAAATTTTAGGGAAACTTATTCTGCAGATGCAGATTGTTACTACTTCTACCTTTTCACACCGCCAGAGATGAAGGTTGGGTATACTAAGATTTATGATTTTTGTGATGTGGTAGTTGATTATAATAAAGATCATTCGGTTTTTGGTATAGAAATCCTTGACGGTGCTCGCAGGTTGGCTAGGGGTTAAGAAGGTTCATTACGCTTAATTTCTCCTCTTGACCATCTCTATTTCTATAATATCTGGCTTATAAGATGTTTTTTATTCCTTTTCAGGGTTCTGCGATAATAGTTTAAAGTATATTTATATAACTTCTACAGAAAGATTGACAGATGAATACTAATACTAGATTCTTCGTGTCAGCTTTGGCACATAGAATTTCTTCTAAAATTGCACAAAGGGCTTATATTAATTCTAACCGTGAAAACGTGTATGGGATTCTTAAAAATATTAACTTAGACAAAAGCCTTTGGATGGAACTTTTTGATGGGGCTAAAGTAGATAATGCTGTAGCTCTTGCACAACTTCCTCTTGATGAAGAGCAGAGCTTACTTTGCGCTAAAGACAAGA
>CAIWHF010000070.1 GCA_903912405.1 uncultured Bacteroidota bacterium
GAGTGCTGTATCTAAAATGCTGAATGGACAAAGCCAAACGATTATCAATAAGCTACCAAAATTGGCTAGCCTTCTTGAATGCAGCATTGAAGATTTGCTCCATACCAATACACCCGAAGAAATTGCCTTAAAAAGTAATGCCCCTCTTTCGCTAAAGGAAGCTACTACTGCAAAAGAAGCAGCATCGGTAACCGCTGCAGATGATGCTCCCCTAAAAGATAAACTGCTCACGCATTTGGAAATGCAATACGCAAATGCTCAACATGAAATAAAGTACTGGAAAGCAAAATACTACCGCATGAAGGAACGCTTTGAAGCACTAGAAGCTAGTACCCATAAGAAGCCCAAATCCTAAAGAATAAGACGCTGCTTTGCATAGCCTTTTTTGCATGGCATTTCCTCAATCTTTTGCCTTTATTCTTGCGCATTTCAGTAAAAAAAAGCACCTTTGTGTATTCATTCACAAAACCCCCAATTTATGTCTCAAAATAAGCAACTAGGATTTGATACCGTATGTATTCATGGCGGTCATCAACTCGATGCTAAACGCGCTCACCTTACCCCTATTTATGCTACCAGCACGTATACCTTTGATAGTGCAGAGCATGGCGATGCTATCTTTTCTGGAAAAACCCCGGGCTATGCGTATGGTCGCTTTGGCAACCCTACCGTAAATGAGGCAGAAGATCGCATAGCGATGATGGAAGCGTATGGTATTAAGGATGAGCAGGGCAACCCTTTGCAATTAAAAGCCATTTTGCATGCATCGGGCATGGGTGCTATCACTACTATGTTATTGGGTAATTTGAAAGCGGGCGATAAAATGTTGTCGCACCACTCTTTATATGGTGGCACGCAAGAATTGCTAGACAAAGTGATTTGCAATTTGGGTATTGAAATTATTATTATTGATTTTCATGATATCGAAAAAGTAAAAGCTACTATCGCAGGCGATCCGGCAATTAAAATGTTGTATATCGAAACTCCTGCCAACCCTACTATTCAATGTGTAGATTTGGAAGAGCTTACTAAAATTGGTAAAGCACACAACCTTATCGTTTGTGCCGACAATACCTTTGCTACGCCTTACCTAACACAACCTTTTAAATATGGTGTTGATTTTGTAATGCACTCTACCACTAAATATTTGAACGGACATGGAACTGCTGTAGGTGGCATCTTAATTGGAAAAGATATCGACCGTATGAAAACGGTGATTAATAAAACTAAAAATTTATTAGGTGCTAATTCTAATGCATTCGAAGCATTTTTACTAACTAATGGTTTGCGTACTTTCTCGCTACGCATGGAGCGTCATTGCACAAATGGCGAAAAGGTTGCAGCGTTTTTAGCAGCACATCCTGCTGTAGAAACCGTTTATTACTTAGGCCTTGCATCGCACCCCGATCATGCTACAGCTATGAAACAAATGAAACATGCGGGCGCTATGATGAGTTTTGAATTGAAAGGTGGCTTAGATGCTGGTAAGCGTTTTATTAATAGTTTACAATTACTCACTCATGCAGTTTCTTTAGGCACTTGCGATACCCTATTGTCGCACCCTGCCTCTACAACCCATGCAGGCGTGCCACGCGAAAAACGCTTGGAATTTGGCGTAAGCGATGGATTGATTCGTATGAGTGTTGGTTTAGAAAATGTAGAAGATATCATTGCCGACTTAACACAAGCATTAGCCAACGCTTAATAATAAAAATATGCAAGACGTATTTATTGTAGATGCCGTGCGAACCCCTATTGGGAAATATGGTGGTGCGCTCGCTTCGGTTCGACCAGATGATTTACTCGCTCATGTTATTAAAGCATTAGTACAACGCAATCCTTCTTTATCGCTAGATGCTATTGAAGATGTTATTGCTGGCGCAGCCAATCAGGCAGGCGAAGACAATCGTAATGTAGCTCGTATGGCGGCGTTATTGGCCGACTTGCCAACTAGCGTTGGTGGCAATACCGTAAATCGATTGTGCGCATCGGGCCTACAAGCTATAATGGATGCTAGTCGCGCTATTATGTGTGGCGATGGTGATGTGTATATTGCAGGAGGCGTAGAAAGCATGTCGCGCGCACCTTTTGTAATGGGCAAAGCAGCTACTGCCTTTGCACGCAATCAAGAAATTTTTGACACAACTATGGGTTGGCGTTTTATAAACCCTGCATTAAGTGAAAAATACCATCCTTTCACCATGGGCGAAACGGCAGAAAATGTGGCGGCGCAATGGTCTATATCTAGAGCCGATCAAGATGCGTTTGCGGTAAGTAGCCAGGAGAAATACCAAGCGGCACACGATGCTAATAAATTTGCGGATGAACTTATTCCATATACCGTTTCATTAGGCAAAGGCAAAACACTTTTGTTTGATAAAGATGAACATCCACGACTTTCGACTTTAGATGCATTAGGCACTTTAAAACCCGCGTTTAAAAAAGAAGGCAGTGTTACCGCTGGCAACAGCAGTGGCATTAATGATGGTGCTAGTGCATTGTTATTAGTCAATCAAAAAGCCTTAGCACAATTTCAACTAAAGGCACTAGCTAAGATTAAAAGCATGGCTATTGCTGGTGTAGATCCGTCTATTATGGGCATAGGCCCTGTGCCTGCAGTGCGTAAAGCATTGCAACGTGCGGGCTTAACTATTGGAGACATCGATTTGTTTGAATTGAATGAAGCTTTTGCATCGCAAAGCTTGGCATGTATGCATGAGTTGGGCATCGATGCTCAGAAAGTAAATGTAAATGGTGGTGCGATAGCGCTTGGTCATCCATTGGGTGCAAGTGGCGCACGCATTTCTACTACCCTATTGCATGAAATGAAAAAACGTAAAGCACGCTATGGTGTTGCTACCATGTGTATTGGCGTAGGACAAGGTGCTGCTATTGTATACGAATTGGTAGCTGACGATGAAAATTGATATTCATACCCATATAATGCCGGAGCATATACCCAACTATTTTCAAAAGTTTGGGTATGGCGAATTTATTCATTTAGAGCATCACTGTCCCGGTTGTGCCAAAATGATTAAAGGCGATAAAGTGTTTAGAGAAGTAGAACAAAATTGCTGGGACACTTCTGTGCGTATGAAAGAAATGGATATGACCGAAGTGTCTATGCAAGTGCTTTCTACGATTCCTGTTTTATTTAATTATTGGGCAAAGCCACAAGACGGTTTAGAAACAGCTCGTTTTTTTAATGATCATATTGCACAATCGTGCCAATTGCATCCCGACCGATTTATTGGATTGGGTACTTTGCCATTGCAAGACATTGATTTATCGATCAAAGAATTAGAACGCTGCATGCAAACCTTGCAGTTGGCTGGCATAGAAATTGGCTCTAATATTAATGGAAAGAATTTAAGTGATCCTTATTTTTTCCCTTTATGGGAAGCGGCTGAGCGCTTCAACTGCTCTATCTTTGTACATCCTTGGGAAATGATGGGCGAAGATCAAATGCAAGGCTATTGGTTGCCTTGGTTGGTAGGCATGCCTGCAGAAACAGCGCGCGCAATCAGCTCGATGATTTTTGGAGGTGTCTTTACAAAATTTCCGAAATTGAAAGTAGCCTTTGCACACGGAGGCGGTTCATTTCCGTTTACTATTGGAAGAATAGAACATGGATTTTTAGTGCGTCCCGATTTATGTGCTATTGATAATGCAGAAAATCCAAAAAACTATTTAGGTAAATTCTGGATAGATGCTTTAGTACACGATCCTAAAGCATTAGATTATATCATCGATACAATGGGTGCAGATAAAATTTGTATGGGCAGCGATTATCCTTTCCCACTTGGCGAGCATCATCCCGGCAAGCTGATTGAATCGATGCCTTATGACGCGCAACTAAAAGAGAAATTATTATTTAAAAATGCTATGGATTGGCTTCATAAATCCTAATAAAAAAAGGCAATCAATTATGATTGCCTTTTTTTTATCGGATCAAGCTAACATCGCCTTTTAGTTTCGTAGATTCATTTTGACCTTTAAATTGTATATCCAAATACCAATAGTAGGTTCCTAATTCAGCAGGTATTCCACCAAAAGTACCATCCCAGCCACTCGTAGGTGCATTGGTTTGAAATTGCAACTGTCCCCATCTGTTATACACCGACAAATCGAAAAAATTCATTTGATCATAATCGCCAACAACTCTAAATACATCATTAACAGCATCTCCGTTAGGACTAAAAGCCGAAGGCACTAAATAGTGATGCGCACTTGTGACATTTAGTTGAACCGTAGCAGTATCGCTACAAGAATTGCTATCGCTTACTATATGCGTAATCGTATAGGTGCCGGGTATTTTATAAAGGTGTGCAATACTGTATCCAGAATAATACTTATTATCTCCCGTATACCATTCGTAATTAGTAATATTTCCTATTGAATTACTTTGACAAGTCAATACATCTTTAATATCTATAGGATTGGCTGATAAACTTATTCCAGCCTGAAGAAGAGGGTGATGCGTATCTATATAGTTGGTATCATTTATACTTGGACATCCGGGCATTTGATACGTAAGCACTAGGGAATAAGTTCCTTGCAGAGCATATGCATGCGATACCGCTGGCAATGACGATGAATGACCATCTCCAAAAATCCAATGAACAGAACTTGGAATAGCACCTATTCCATTACATACACAATGAACAGAGTCTATTGTACAGCCTATAGATTTTGTAACCGATGACGTTGCTTTATTTACTTTTAAATAAAAAGAATCTGTTGATATGCAATATTGATTGAAAGCAATATCATCTAAAGCAAAATCATTTCCTTGGTCAATAGTATTTTGGTTAATAATGGAAATGAGAGCAGAAGTGGAAGAACCACTATTCCAGATAGCATGAAATGGTTCCCAAATTGCACCTGTAGCATTGGCAGTAAATACAGGCCCAACAAGTACCCCATTGATGGAGAATTGCAATTGAGCAGGATTGGGATCGGTATTCAAAACAGTGGCAATCCATGCAGAGAAATCGTAATCGATATTTGGAATAACCGATATCGTTTGTTGCCAAACCACTATATTAGGCGTATCGGATGCATTGCAAATAAACATATTACCTGTTCCAGAAGTATGATCGCCCATCGTTAAATAATCGGGATGAATAGCATTTGGATTATTCCCAATGAAATAATTACTAGCCGGCATCATATTATTAGCGGAGCTAAGATAGCTTTGATAATTAGATTGAAAACCCTGATTGCCCAAAGAAAAATCGCCATTAAGGGTAGCATTTTGTGTGGCTAAACATTTAATACTAAGGGAATAATAACCCTCGGTAGCCGTATCAGAGAATAAAGGATAAAGCGACTTTCCTAAATAAGCACCGAGCCCTCCCCAAATAGTATCTAGTGCAACATAATTTTGCCCAGTAATATTGACCGGCATTAACTTGCTCTCTGTAGTACACAAGTAGAGGGTGTCTGTTGCAAAGGATAGCTGTAAACAATTTTGCGCATAAGCATTAACTGCATTGATAAATAGAACCATAGCAAGAACTAACTTTTTCATATAATATACTTTTAAAATAAAACACTAACAGCACTTAATACTAATAAAATAATTAAAGTATAACGTAATTAATTATTTGATGGGAATTATACTAATATTGAAAACTAACAAAAATTAAATACTAACAACTTTTAAATGCGCTGCAAGATAAATTAATTTATATACAAATTATAAAAAGCTAAAATAAAAAAGGTCGCATATGCGACCTTTAACAAATATTAAAAATTATATTAATCGTTCAAACTTCTGAAATCTACCGGCACTAGTTTACTTACTCCGGCCTCTTGCATAGTAACGCCGTAAATAACATCTACTGCCGACATAGTTTGTTTATTGTGCGTAACAATAATAAACTGAGAGTTGTCGGAGAACTGACGAATCATGTGAGTGAATTTACCTACATTGGCATCATCTAAAGGCGCATCTACCTCATCCAGAATACAGAATGGTGCAGGCTTAATTAGATAGATAGCAAATAAGAAAGCGGTAGAGGTCAGTGTTTTCTCACCACCACTCAATTGAGTAAGGGTGCTAGGACGCTTTCCTTTAGGTTGTGCATAAATTTCAATGCCACTCTCTGCTACATTATTTGGATCTGTCAATCGCAAATCGCAGCTATCTTCTGCCGTAAAGAGGGCTTTAAATACTTCTTTAAAATTGGCACTTACTTTATCAAATGTTTCTTTAAATTTCTCGTTAGCAGTAGTTTCTACTTCTTCTATCGTGCTCATCAAGGAAACCTTAGCATCTACTAAGTCCATTTTTTGCTCCACTATAAAATCGTGACGAGCTTTAATTTCTTGGAAGGCTTCAATGGCCGTAGGGTTAACTTCACCAATATTATCCAAGCGTTTTTTCATTTTTTCAGCTTCCGCATTTAATTCTTCAACTGATTGCGTACCTGTTCTTGCCTCATCAATAATATCGTCGATATTTACTTTAAACTCCAACAACAAGCGTTCTTTCATACCTGTTAATCGTAGTTTCAACTCATTGAGTGTATCTTTTATTCCAGTAAGCAATTGCTCTGCTTGTTCTTTTTCTCTTCGTTTTTGATTCAACAAACCTTCTTGCTCAGACAAGATATTTCTGAACTCATAATACAAACGATCTTTTTCATTCAACACTTTCTCATCCACTTCTTTTTGTTTCAAAAGCGCCACCCATGCAGCATCACCCTCTTGAAGCGTAGCTGTAGTAGCAGTTATTTGAACATGCGTTTCTGCTAATTGTTCATTATTCTTTTCAATCTGAATTCTTAAATCAGCCAATTGATTCGTTCTGAATGCTAATTCTTGTTGTAAATTATCTAATTTACTTTGCTGTCTTGTAAAGGCTAAATTATGTTGATTGTATTTTTCATTAGCGGCATTAAATGCAACTTCTACTTCTTTAAAAGCTGCATCTGCAATAGCTATATCTTTTTGCATAGCTGCATATGCCTCATTGATGGTTGCTAAAGCTTCGCGTGTATCGCTGATGCTATCTTGCGTTTCATCTAATTGCGCTTGCAAGTCGGCTACACGAAGTACGGCTTGTTTATTGAGGTGCTCAAAGTTTTCAATTCGATTACCTAAATTAATTTCTTGATTCTGCAATTGATTCAACGAAGTTTTTGTTTGTTCAATCGCTTGTCCGTTTAAAGCTTGGTTAAAGCCCGTAATTAGGGTTTGCGTTTTCTCAATATAATTCTGTAAGGATTGCGTAGTGGTAGTCAATTGCGCTATCTCTTCAGTAAGGCGTTCTAAATTTTTAGCACGGCCAATCTTATTACCTTCAAACAAACCAACAGATCCACCACCAACAGCATAAGCACCCTTCATAAGATTTCCTTTCTTATCAATCAGCACCATTCCCTTTTCTAATACCACATCTTGCAATGCATTTAAATCATCGGCAATAAATACATGTTGTAATAATTGATTGGCTAAAGCTTGATATTTTGCATCTACGGTTATGGTAGTTAATGCAGGCGTTACTTGAGGATGACTAAAGGTTGGTGCAGCAGTAGCATGTTGTGCTACTTGATTAAGCACAAAGAAATTAGCTTTACCTTTTTGATTGGTATCTAATAACTGAATAGCCTCTAAAGCCTCTTGCCAATTTTCTACTACGTAATAATTCAAGTAAGAGTCTAATACATTTTCTAAAGCGGTACGGTATTCTTTTTGCACCGTACAAACATCAGAAAGCAAAGGCGCATCGCTTTTCCAAGCAGCATTTTTCTTTAAGAATTTAATAGAATCTGGATAGCCTTCTAAACTATCAACTAAGGATTTTAATAAATCGTGCTCATTGCGTTTAGCATCTAATTTTCTATTTTCTTCTACTAAATTAGATCGATGTTGTTCTAATTGTTCTTGTGCTTTAAATATTTTTTCTTTTACTTCTTCTTGTTGAGCAATTAAATCTTGCAAACGGTCTTGTTGTTCTTGAATTTGGACAGCATGATCTGCTTTCTCGTCTTGCAATTGCTTGATTTGTGCTTCACGCGTTGTTTTTTCGTCAACAATTTGCTGCATGCTGCGTTGCAAGTTCATTACGGAAGAATCTGCTACGGCTACTTTTTTCTCCGCATCAAATTGTAAGCGTTGTTGATCTTGCAAACCAATTCGTAATTTTTCAACAACTGTTTTCTTAGCATCAAAATCAGTTCTAGCTATATCTACAGCAGCCCGTAATTCTTTTAATTCATCTTGTATAGTAGCTAGCGCTGTCGTTTCATCACCAATCTGACTGGTTGCAAAATCTATAGACTCTTGCAATTGCGTTAATTGTTGGCCTGCGCCTTCCACAAATTGCGCTAAGCTTTTCTCGCGTTCTTTTAAATAATCTAATCGTTGTGCTGCTAATTTTTTATCACTTTCTAATTGACTGATTTTTGAAATAAGCTCATTGAAATGTTTTTGCAAACCATTCAATTCTTGCTCGCGCTCAATCAACACTACTTTATCTTTAGTAACACTAGCCTCTTCGGTAGCCACTTGAGCTTCTAATTGAATTTTACGATCCGTTTCTGTTGTTACTTGCTTGTTGAGTGTTTTATATTGCTCATTAAAATCTTCTAATGACGCTTTAGCTAATTCTACACTAACCGTTTTGTATTCTGATTTAATTTGAAAATAGCGTTCTGCTTTTTTAGCTTGATTTTCAAGTGTTCTAAGGTTATTACCAATTTCGAATAGTAAATCTTCGATACGGTTTAAGTCTTGCTCTGTAGCGTCTAATTTTAATTTTGCTTCTTTCTTTCTTGTTTTATAAATAGAAATGCCAGCCGCTTGCTCTAACATTCTTCGGCGCGATCCATCTTTGTCTTTAATGATATCATCTACCATCCCCAACTCAATAATCGCATATGAATCATTACTTACCCCTGTATCTAAGAATAAATTATGAATATCCTTCAATCGACAGGTTACATCATTTAATCGGTATTCACTTTCACCGCTTTTATAAAATTTGCGCGTAATCGTTACGGTAGTAAACTCGGTAGGTAATAAATTTCTAGTATTCTCAAAAGTTAAAGATACTTCTGCCATTCCCGATGCAGAACGAGATCGCGAACCATTAAACACCAAATCATCCAAATTATCGGAACGTAAGGATTTTATTTTATGCTCACCAATTACCCAACGAATAGCATCTACGATATTTGATTTACCGCAACCATTCGGACCAACAATACCTGTAATAGGATGGTCTAATTGGATAACTGTTTTATCTGCAAATGATTTGAATCCTTTTATTTCTAATGATTTTAACCGCACAGTTCTTTATATTTTAATATGAATATGTTTTTCTATAAATAGCCTAGCAAAGACACGCTATTTGGGAGGTACAAAATACATATTTATAGCCTATTTTTCAAATTTATTTGGGTATTTAAGGGGTATTTAGGGGCAATTTCCATGGATTTTATTGATATCGCTATAAATTAGGAAAAGCAACAAAACCACTTGATTATCCTATCTTTGCGATCATTACTAATTTACATTTATGGCAAAAATAGGCATCAATATAGCTACCGGTAGTATCCAGAAGGAAGATGCTATTGTGGGCATTGATTTAGGCACCACCAACAGCTTGGTGGCCATTGTGAGAGAAGATAGTCGACAAGCAATCGCTTTGAAAGAGATCGATGGCATGAGTTTAGTGCCTTCAGTAGTGTTTTTTGATGAGCAAAATCAGGCTCAGGTGGGCACTGCTGCACTTGAAAAGCTACTAAGCCATCCGGAAAGAACGATCTATTCTGCCAAAAGACTAATGGGCAAAAGCTATAAAGACCTTTCGCAAGACAGCCATTTTTTTGCCTATAAAATACACGATGATGCCACAGACGCTTTAGTAAAAGTTCAAATTGATGATCAGTTTTATTCGCCTATCGAATTGTCTTCTTTAATTTTAAAAGAATTAAAATCGAGAGCAGAGCATGTCTTAAAAATGCCAGTAAATAGAGCGGTTATTACGGTTCCTGCTTATTTTAATGATACCCAACGACAAGCCACACGTGATGCAGGCAAATTGGCAGGATTGGATGTGCTTCGCATAGTCAATGAGCCAACCGCAGCTAGCTTAGCCTATGGCATTGGACTAGACCCTAATGAAGAAAAAACTGTAGCTGTTTACGACTTAGGGGGCGGCACTTTTGACGTTTCCATTTTAAAAATTAATCAAGGAATTTTTGAAGTGCTTGCTACCAATGGAGATACCTATCTTGGCGGTGATGACTTAGATAGAGCTTTAGTGGTTTATTGGAAAGAGCAATTAGAAAAAGCTGGGATAGCCTGCGATCATAGCTCAATCCTACAACAACTTAGATTATCAGCAGAGCAAGCCAAAAAAGAATTAAGTAGCGCATCGACGGCTTCAACAATTATTGCTGGCCAAACGCTAAACATAGACATAGAAACTTTTGAAGGCTTAATTCAGCCCCTAATTAATAGAACCTTACAATCATGCCAACAGGCACTGCAAGATGCCCAACTGCGCATAGACCAAATAGATTCGGTAATTATGGTAGGCGGATCTACTCGTGTGCCGGCTGTAAAAAATAGCGTTCGCGATTTCTTTAAAAACGAAGTTAACGATTCGCTGAACCCTGATGAAGTTGTAGCTCTGGGAGCTGCTATTCAAGCTGATATTTTAGCGGGCAACAATACTGATATGTTGTTGCTGGATATCACCCCTCTTTCTTTAGGAATAGAAACATTGGGTGGACTTATGGATGTGCTCATTCCTAGAAATGCGAAAATCCCCAACAAAGCCGGACGACAATACACTACTTCACAAGACGGACAAAGTAATTTGCTCATCAATGTTTACCAAGGCGAGCGCGACCAGGTGGCACATAATAGAAAACTAGCTTCTTTCTCTTTGCGAAACATTCCGGCTATGCCTGCTGGTCTCCCTAAGATTGATATTCAATTTTTATTAGATGCTGATGGTATCTTAAAAGTGAGTGCTACAGAATTGCGTAGTGGTTTGGCACAAGAGATTTCAATAAAAGCACAATATGGCTTGGATGATAGCATGGTAGAGCAAATGTTATTAGATTCGCTAACACATGCTAAAGACGATATGCAAATGCGTGCCCTAATAGAAGCGAGTACCGAGGCAGAACAAATGATCAGTACTACTGAAAAATTTTTAAGTAAATATGCTGAAGCTATAAATAAAGAAGAGCTAGAGCAAACAAACATTCAAATTGAACAATTAAAAAATCGTATCGCTTTAAAAGACAAAGACGGCATTCAAAAAAACACAGAATTACTCAATGAAATTACGCGTCCATTTGCAGAGCGCGTTATGGATATCGCATTAAAAGATGCCATGAGCGGTAAAAAAATTCTATAAATAAAAGGGACGCTTAATGCGTCCTTTTTATTTATTAATCTTTTAACACTAACTGAATAGTAGATCTTGTTTTCTGTTGCAGTAAGCAAACCGTATCTTTTGTAAGCTCATCAATAATGACTTCGTCATAATGACGAATAGTCAAAAGATGGGCATTTTCATTTCTAGTAATTTTATATTCTTCTTGAAGTGCATTACAAAGCGCTTCAATTTGATCTTCTTCATGATCAATACAAGCAATAAAACTAATGGCAGCGTTTTGAATAAGATTTATTTTAATGCGCAATTGATGGAATACATGATATAGCTTACTTAGATTATCTTCCGTTATAAAAGAAAAATCGCGCGTTGTTATTTGAAATAATACTTGTTGCTTTTTCAAAACAATTATTGGTGGATATTGAATATGAGCAAGCTCATTTTGAATGGTAGTGCCTTTTAAATCGGGATTTAAAAAACACTTCACATGCAAGGGGATATTTTTATTTTGTAGTGGTTTTATGGTTTTAGGATGAATGACTTGTGCTCCATAAAACGCCATTTCAATAACTTCACTGTATGAAATTAAATCAATTTTTTTAGTAGCTTTAAATTGCTTTGGATCGGCATTAAGTAAGCCTTCTACATCTTTCCAAATACTAACCGATTCGGCATTTAACATAGCAGCTAATAAAGCAGCAGTATAATCAGAACCTTCTCTTCCTAAAGTAACGGAAGCATTATCTGAAGTAGCCCCTATGAAACCTTGTGTTAAGACAATGGCCTGTTGTAATGCAGGCAAACATTGCGCTACTACTTGCTTTTCTGTTTGCTCCCAATCTACTTTTGCATCCCTATAGGTGGTGTCGGTACGAATTAAGTCTCTAGCATCAATCCAAGTTGTAGCTAACTGCATTTGATTAAGATAAGCAGCAAAAATTCGAGAAGATAATAATTCGCCTATACAAACGATTTGATCATAACTATAATCAAAATCTAACAAATTAAAATCATCAATACTCCACTCCAACTCTGTAAATAAAGCGTTTAAATGAGGAAATACTACATTGAAATTATCGGGACTTAATATTTTTTGAGCATAGTCGAGATGAGCTTGTTCTAGTTGCTTAGCTAGCTTTTTCGCTTCTTCAATTTGTTTTGCCTTACACGTTAATGCAATAGCCTCGAGAGCATTTGTAGTTTTACCATAAGCGGAGAGCACAATCACTAAAGGTGTTTTTACCGATTGAATGATTGGCAATAATTGCTGCATCTGAACTGGGTTCGCAATACTCGCTCCACCGAATTTGTATACTTGCATGAGGGTGTTTATTTAAAAATAACAGGTTTTACTTTAGGCCTTCGCTCTGGAATCCATTTAAATTTACTCAAAAATAAATCTTTCAAATCAATTTCTTGTAAAGGAGAAATAGTTTGCTTTACATCTTCTTGAAATACAATTTTAGAAATCGATTGATTACTGAAGTAAATATGCATGCGCTCTGCACTTGATTGATTTACACCAACAAAAGCACCACTATCATCTTTTGGGTAATAGATACAAGTAGTATTGGGATAAATCCATACATCCTTTAAGGCATTATTTACAAAATTCCCTTTAAGCACACTGCCTTGAATTTGATCATATAATTTTGCGGGAGCTGGCCCTGCTTGAGACACAATCAAAGCATTATTTGGAATATACATATAATCGAGCGCACCTTTTTTAAAATAAAGGGAAATAGTATCGCCTGTTAACTGTGCATTTCTTGCCCAAAGCACTGGCTTTATCATACACGTCAAGATACTGTCTTTACTATTGTAGTAAATACTGTCCGCACTTGCTTGGAGCGAATCTGAAAATAGACTAACATGATTATAGGCTTTATAAAATTTTGGATGTAGGGTATCATTAGGCAGTTCATCTTGATACATTTCTTTAACTACCTTTTTCTTTTTATCCAATACAATAGGCTGAATAGGTGCAATTAAAAACGTATCTGCAGATAAGAAAAAACTATCTTGCTCTTGTTCTATCTTCATCACAGGTCTTATATAGGCAATCATTTTCTGAGTAGATTCTTGATAACTTGCCCATCCTGCGTAAAGTGTAATATGCTGCACTGTATCCTTTGCAATAACCTTCCCTTTGGCAATGCTCCAATTCGACTTTCGATTATATTCCAAGGTATCTGCTTCAATATATTGTTCTTTATTTTGAGCAGAAGATCGGCTGTAAAATTTACCTACTTCATTTTTAGCATCATATATGCCATTACTACTAATTAATATAGAGGATGCATTTACAACTTTTGATTGATCTAAAATACGAATCAATTTTGTTTGCGTATTGTAGCCTATTTTTTTTGATGTGCAATTATATTGCGGATCCGTAATCACTACATCACCTTCAAAAACAGCATCTTTTGTCTTAACCGTATATTGCCCCTTTTCGCTAGACAAGGTGGTGCCTTCTGTCTGCAAGGTGCCTCCTGTAGTGTAAGTGCCAATCTTAGCTTGTGTTTGATAACCTAAGGAGTCTGTCCAGAGTGAGTTCTTACCATCGGTTAGTGTTACATTAGATCTAAAAATAGCTAACTTCTTATCTCCCGCATATTTTACATAATCGCTAGAAATAGTGGTTCCGTCTGCTTGTACAATTAAAACATCACCAAATGCTTCCGCATCATTTAAAACTAAATTAATAATAGCACTATCGCAATACAACAAAGTACCTTGATGCTCTAGTTGAACATTACCAATTAATTTTTGAAAGGAGGAATCTCCTTCTTTTTGAAAGCCTTGAAGGGCGTCAGCAGATTTAACTATTAAAGGAATAACTTTAGCTTGCGCAAAAACATCTGGAGTGGAATACCATAAAATAATACAAAGTAAAAACAAATAA
>CAIWHF010000071.1 GCA_903912405.1 uncultured Bacteroidota bacterium
ATTCCTAAAAATGCAAGTAAATTCTCTTTGTCATTACTTTTTAAAATTAAAAAGATTGTAGTGGAAGAGCACATTACACATATCCATACGCATAATAATATTGATATATGGATGGCATCTTGGTATAAATGTATTTTTAATAGAAATGTTCGGCATGTAAATAGTACCTATATGATTATGCAGAAAAATAAGCATAAGTGGCATTATCAATTTCTTTATCATTTTGTAGATGCTATAAGTTCAACTTCTGCTTTGACAAATGATAGTATTAAAAGAAACATACCGATATACAAGCATAAAATAACGTTAATACCCTATGGAAGATCTGTGCATCAGTTTGTAATGCAAGAAGCTTTAAGAAATACAATTCGAAATCAATATCAGGCGCAAGATAAAATGGTAGTTGCCATGCTCAGTAGGATTGATCAAGAAAAAGGTAACTTAGAATTTGCCCAATCCTATTTAAAATTACCAAAGCCTATACAAGAACAAGTACAATACTGGATCATTGGTGAGCCAACAATGGCTTTTTTAGACTCAGATGGAAAGCCTGTATATGAAGCGCAAAGTCAGGCTACAGAAAATGCGATTACCGACATTGTAACATCGAATCAATTAGAGAATAAGATAATTCGCATTCCTTTTCAAAAAGAATATATTGCCTATTTAGATGCCATAGATATTTTTATTTTGCCTTCATACAATGAAATGTATTCTTTATCCTTACTCGATGCCATGCTCATGAAGAAACCAATCATTGGTACTAATACAGGCGGTACGTCAGAACAGTTGGGCGATGGAGAACGAGGCTTGTTAATGGAGGCTAGAGATACGGATGCAATTGCTCATGCAGTGGAAACGTTAATTATGAATAGAGATCTAGCCAAAGAAAAGGCAACGCATGCTTACGAATGGGCAATACAAACTCATGCATGGGACGCGACGCTTAAAAAATACGAGGCTTTTTATCAAATCAATTAAAGATCACCTTTAAGTGGACGCAATACAATATGCTCCACATTAGCCTGATGACTCACTTGCAATGCAGCCCATAACATGATGGCAATATCATTGGCTTCCATAATTCGGCTTGCAGCAATGTCCGCTCCTTCCCAAGATCTACTGTAGGTAGCTCCAGGTTCAATGGCAGTAACGCGAATAGTACTTTCTTTTAATTCTTCTCGCAAATTATCTGAAAAACCTAATAGCGCATATTTACTGATACTATAAGAACCTCCATTGGGGTATGCTTTCAAACTTGCAACGGAACACATATTGAAAATATGCGCTTTTGCTTGGGTATGCAAATGTTGAAGTAAACTTCTTGTTAGGTGATAAGCACTAAGTAGATTGACTTGTAAAAGTTGTTCTAGATTGCCTTCTTCTTCAGTCGCTATGCTGCCTGGTAGATAAATGCCTGCATTATTAATGAGTATTTCAATATTGCCTAATGCATGTAAGGCATCCTTTGCAAATTGAATTACAGCTTCTTTTTTAGAGAGATCAACGATAAAACCCGTTATTATTTGATGAGGAAATTGAGCTTGCCATTGCTGCATACACTTTTTAACATCGCCTTCGTTTCGAGCACAAAAAGCGAGGTTTAAGCCTTCGGAAAGTAATTTCTCTGCAATAGCCTTGCCAATTCCTTGTGTAGCACCTGTTATAACTGCGTTTTTCATCCTGATTTTTATTAGTTTCTGCAAGTTAATGAATAATATAGAAAAGAGATTTTATACCTTTGTAATATAAAACTATTTGTATGAATTACAGAATTGAAAAAGATACCATGGGCGAAGTAAAGGTGCCCGAAACCGCTTATTTTGGTGCGCAAACACAACGCTCTATCGACAATTTTAAAATTGCTCAGGACATTAATAAAATGCCAAAAGAAATTATTTCGGCATTTGCCTATTTGAAAAAAGCAGCAGCCCTTACGAACACTGAATTGGGTGTTTTAGATGCCAAAAAATGTGAAGCAATTGCCGATGTGTGTGATGAAATCTTAACAGGTTCTTTAAATGATGCGTTCCCATTGGTTGTTTGGCAAACGGGTTCGGGTACGCAAAGTAATATGAATGTAAATGAAGTGATTGCGTATCGTGCTCACGTAAAAAACGGAGGACAATTAACCGATAAAGAAAAAATGATTCATCCGAATGACGATGTTAACAAATCACAATCGTCTAATGATACGTTTCCAACTGCCATGCATATAGCGGCCTATAAAATGTTGGTTGATGTTACAATCCCAGGTATAAAAGTATTACGCGATACCTTACATGCTAAAGCTACTGCATTCATGAATGTAGTAAAAATTGGTAGAACACACTTTATGGATGCTACACCTTTAACCCTTGGACAAGAGTTGAGTGGGTATGTGTCTCAATTAGATCATGGGCTAAAAGCAATTAACAATACGCTTCCTCATTTAGCGGAACTAGCTTTGGGCGGAACAGCGGTAGGTACGGGTATAAATACACCAAAAGGCTATGCTCCTTTAGTAGCTAAAAAAATTGCTGAATTAACAGGACTTCCTTTTGTGACGGCTGAAAATAAATTTGAAAGTTTAGCAGCACATGATGCTATTGTTGAAGCACATGGAGCTTTGAAAACAGTAGCAGCGAGCTTAATGAAAATTGCTAATGATATTAGAATGCTAAGTAGTGGTCCTCGTTGTGGTATAGGTGAATTATTTATTCCAGATAACGAACCAGGATCTTCTATCATGCCTGGTAAGGTAAATCCAACACAATGCGAAGCATTAACGATGATTGCAGCGCAAATTATGGGTAACGACGTAGCCATCAATATTGGTGGTATGAATGGACATTTTGAATTAAATGTTTATAAGCCAATGATGATTTATAACTTCTTGCATAGTGCTCGATTAATTGGAGAAGGCTGTATGAGCTTTAATGATAAATGTGCAGTGGGTATCGAACCGATTGAACAAAATATTTCAGCTCATTTAAATAATTCATTGATGTTAGTTACCGCGTTAAATACAAAAATCGGTTATTATAAAGCGGCAGAAATTGCTCAAACAGCACATAAAGAAGGCAAAACGCTTAAACAAACAGCTATCGATTTAGGTTATGTGACGGCTGAGGAATTTGATGCTTGGGTTATCCCAGGAGATATGGTGGGCATGTAATTAATTTTTAAAATAGAACATATGAAAAAGAAAATCATTGTTTCCAGTGTCGCTTTATTGATAGTAGCCCTTACCATGATGTCTAGTAATAGTGGACAAATGGGAGCTGCTAGTGCAGGATGTTCTTGTCATGGATCACCTTCTGCATCTACGGTAATTACAATGACAGGTATTCCGGTAACCGGCTATGTGCCAGGCACAGCTTATTCGGTCACCTTAAGTGCAAGTAATCCATCCTATGCTGCAATCTTTGGAGCTAAAGCTGGTTTTGATTTACTTTTTAGTGGAGGTACATTAAGTAATGCTCCTGCGCAAACAACTATAAACGGATTGGAATTGCTTCATAGTAGTGGTAAAACTTTGACGAGTGGTAATGTCAGTTGGACCTTTACATGGACTGCACCTGCTGCTGGCACAGGTCCTATAACAGCTAATATAGCTGTAAATATGACCAATGGCAATGGGAATACCTCTGGAGATGCATACAACATGGCTAATTTAACACTTTTAGAAGCCGTTTCTTCGGCTTTGCCAACAATTACTAATGTGGCATCAAGTGCTATTACTACTAATTCTGCAACGGTAAGTGCCAATGTAAATGCCAACAATGCAAGCACAACAATCAGTGTGTAATATGGTCTAACTACTGCATATGGTTCTACTATGGCTACAACACCGGGTACGGCTAGTGGTAGTGCAGTAACAGTTGTAAGTGCTTCACTATCTAGCTTAACACCAAATACTACTTATAATTATCGTATCAAAGCGGTGAACAGTGTAGGTACTACCTATAGTACCAATGCAACATTTACTACTGCCATAGCTACAGCAGCTCCAAGTATTTCAAATGTAACTTCTAGTGCCATCACTACAAATTCAGCAACAGTAAGTGCCAATGTAAATGCCAATAATGCAAGCACAACAATCAGTGTGGAATATGGTCTAACTACTGCATATGGTTCTACTATGGCTACTACACCAAGTACGGCAAGTGGAAACACCGCAACAGCGGTTAGCGCTTCTTTATCGAGCTTAACGTCAAATACTACGTATAATTATCGTGTGAAAGCGGTGAATAGTGTAGGTACTTCCTATAGTGCCAATGCAACATTTACTACTGCTGTAGCTACTTCGTTGCCAACGATTACGAATGTAGTATCAAGTGCAATTACAACTAATGCTGCAACAGTAAGTGCCGATGTAAATGCTAACAATGCAAGTACAACGATCAGTGTAGAATATGGGCTAACTACTTCGTATGGATCTATATTAGCTACTACACCAGTTACGGCAAGTGGAAACACCGCAACAGCGGTTAGCGCTACTTTGTC
>CAIWHF010000072.1 GCA_903912405.1 uncultured Bacteroidota bacterium
GAATATAAAAAGAAAGAATTTTTCCTACACGAAGGGCAATTTTCAAATGAACTCAATTTCATAATAGAAGGTTGTGTACTTGTTTTTTATACTGATCAAACTGGCTTTTCACATTTGATACAGTTTGCTATAGAAGATTGGTGGGTGGGCGATATTGCCAGCAGTACGCATAATATACCTACTCAGTTAAATATACAGGCTGTAGAAAAAACAAAAGTACTTCGTATTAGTAAAGAAGATTTGGAGTATCTATTTGAAGCGATACCCAAATTAGAACGATTTTTCAGAATTTTACTACAAAAAAGAGTTGCTAACTTACAACAACGGATCATCTCTAGTCTGAGCAAAACAGCAACCGAACGATTTTTAGAATTTAGAGAACAATATGGATTCTTAGAAAACAGAATTACGCAATTACAAATAGCATCCTTTTTGGGCGTAACCCCTGAATTTTTAAGTATGATAAGAAGGAAATTAAATACCACTAACAAGTAAATACTTAAGCTATCTTATTTTTTTTAAACAATCAAAAAAGCAATTTTACAATCAACAAATAAAACAACTCAAATTATGAATTTACTAGATGCCATGAATTGGCGATATGCTGTGAAAGCCTTCGATCCGGAAAAAACTGTTGCAGACGAAAAAATCGAACATTTATTAAAAGTAGCTCATTTAGCTCCTACATCTATGGGTCAACAACCTTTCGTTATTTTATGGGTGAAGAATCCTGAAGTAAGAAAACAATTAGTGCCCCATTCTTATGGTCAAGAAAAAGTGGCTACCTCATCTCATTTATTAGTTTTTTGTGCAAAAACCAATTTAAACGATGCATCAGTAGACGCCTTTATGCAACATGCAGCAAGCGTATCTGGACAGCCGGTATCTACATATGATGGCTTTAGCGGAATGGTGAAAGGCTTTTTAGGTATGATGACGGAAGAAATGAAATTGGGTTGGGCTAGTCGTCAAGCATACCTTGCAATGGGAAGTTTACTTACAGCAGCAGCTATTGAGCAAGTTGATTCTTGTCCAATGGAAGGTTTTATGCCAAGTGCTTATGATGAAGTATTAGGCTTAAAAGAAAAAAATCTTACTGCAATCTGTGCTATTTCTTTAGGTTATCGCTCAGCAGATGATGCAACACAACATTATCCAAAAATCAGATTGCCTTACGAAGCTATAATACAAACCGTATAAATAGGCTATTGATAGTAAAAAAAAGTGCACCTTTTGGTGCACTTTTTTTATGTGTATGCTTGAAAAATAGCCTAAAAGAGCTTAATTTATTTTAGTATTTTTGATTACTTAAAATTCTTACACGTGAAAGCAATTATTCCGGTAGCTGGTGCAGGCACCAAATTACGCCCTCTGACATATACGCAGCCAAAAGCACTTATCCCAATTGCGGGTAAAACTATTTTGAGCGTAATTGTAGATCAATTACTAGCTGCAGGTGTAGATGAGTTTGTTTTTGTTATAGGCTATCTTGGAGAGAAAATACAACATTATGTAGAAAAGCACTATCCGCATTTAAAATACAGTATCGTTAATCAAGCCGATAGAAATGGAACAGGGCATGCTATTTGGTTAACGAAAGACGCCGTTCAAAACGATGATGTTATCATTGTATTTGGCGATACGTTGTGCGATTATAATTTAGAAAAAGTTATTGCTTCGCCTACTTCACAAATTGGTGTTAAGAAAGTGGATGATCCAAGATTGTTTGGAGTAGCGGAGTTAGATGAATTAGATCGGGTAATGAAAGTGGTAGAAAAGCCACTCATCCCCAAAAGTAATATGGCTATGGTGGGTGTGTATTATATAAAAGAAACCCCTCAGTTATATGCAATCTTAGATAAGGATATGCAAGAAAATGTTCATTTGCAAGGTGAATATCATTTAACGAATGCTATTCAAAAAATGATAGAACAAGGAATTGTTTTTGATGCCTTTAAAGTAAATAATTGGTTTGATTGTGGCAAGAAAGATACTTTATTGTCTACCAATGCGCTCTTGTTGAAACAGCAGTATGAGCAACAGCCTGTGTCAGCCATAATAAATCAAGACACTACGGTTATTATACAACCGGTTAGTATTGCTGAAGGATGTAAAATTACCCATTCTATTATAGGTCCTAACGTAACTATTGGAGAAAATACTACCATTCATTCTGCCATTATTAAAGATAGTATAATTGGTTCTTTTGCCGAATTAAAAGAAGTGGTTTTGCACTCGTCGATAATTGGAAATGATGCTGCAGTAAGTGGATTAAGTCAGAGTTTAAATATTGGTGATAATACTGAAATTGATTTAGGTTAACTTTAAAGACTATGCAAAATAGAATTTGTAGATTATTTAATATAGAAAAACCCATCATTCAGGCGGGTATGATTTGGGCTTCGGGTTGGGAATTGGCGGCTGCCGTTAGTAATGCCGGAGGTCTTGGTATTATTGGCGCTGGAAGTATGTATCCGGGTGTGTTGGAAGAGCAAATAAAAAAATGCCAACAGGCTACTTCAAAACCATTTGCTGTTAATCTCCCCTTATTATATCCAGATATCGATCAACATATTCAAACAATAATAAAATTAAAAGTACCAATTGTTTTTACTTCTGCTGGAAATCCTAAAACCTATACTCATTTATTAAAAGAACATGGTATTAGGGTTGTGCATGTAGTATCGAGCTCTAAGTTTGCCTTAAAAGCTCAAGAAGCTGGGGTAGATGCAATTGTTGCAGAAGGCTTTGAAGCAGGTGGGCATAACGGAAGGGAAGAAACTACGACATTGTGCTTAATACCTGCCGTGTGTGATGCAGTTGCTATTCCAGTAATAGCTGCGGGAGGCATAGCTAGTGGCAAATCGATGTATGCAGTTATGGTATTAGGAGCTGAGGCTGTTCAAATTGGTTCTCGCTTTGTATGTAGTGAAGAATCGAGCAGTCATATAGCATTTAAAAAAGCTATTCTGAATGCGCAAGAAGGCGATACCAAATTGTCATTAAAAGAACTTACCCCTGTTCGATTATTGAAAAATATATTTGCAACAAAAGTACAAGAGGCAGAACTGGCTGGGGCTTCTAAAGAAACATTAACTAATTTATTAGGAAGAGGAAGAGCCAAAAAAGGGATGTTTGAAGGAGATCTGGAAGAAGGAGAATTAGAAATAGGGCAGGTAAGTAGCATGATCAAAGACATAAAGCCAGCCAAAGAAATTGTAGCAGAAATTTGGAATGATTTTTTAAACATTGCTAATAATCCTATTAAAATTTAAATGATGATCAAAAAAATACTTCTTATCAGTATTTGTATGCTGATTTCGAATATGTTGAACGCGCAAGCTAAGAAAAAGAGCTCGTTTGATTATGCGTACTACCCTTACTGGATAAAAATGATGGACGATCCTAATGCTAATTTCTTTGAGGTAGAAAAAGCATTCGAAATTTATTTTTCGAAACATGCATTACCGGAAGCAGAACATGATGTAATTGGAGAATTTAAGGAGCGAGAAAAGTTTCCTAGCAAAAGATTAATTCGTAAAAGTAAGCAAGAAAATAAATTGCGCATGCAAGTAAAGAAATACAATTGGTGGCATGAGGATAATTTACCCTATGTGCAAAGCAATGGTCATATTCTTACCGCTGAGGAACGCGTTCGTTTGCATCAACAATTAATTCAAAAAAATTAATACTTCAATACATGAGAATAACACTGCTTATATTTGCTAGCTGGCTTGCTAATCTTGCATGGGCTCAAAACGTTGTTGGCCCTTGGTCGCAAAATGGCCCTATTGCATTCCCTACAAATACTGTTGGTCAAATTAATGGTATAGGAAGGGTATCGCAAATAAAATTTCATGCTACCAATCCGCAGAAAATGTATGCGGTAAGTGCATCAGGAGGTGCTTATGTTAGTAGTAATAATGGATTGAACTGGGCGGTCATGCCAGGCACAGAAATATTGCCAAAAACAGCATGTGCTTCTATTTGCATTGATTATACAAATGATCAGATTATCTATTTAGGTACGGGTGATGCCAATTACTATGGAAATGGATTAGGTATTTACAAATCTACAAATGGTGGTCAATCTTTTACAGCAGCAAATGCAACAATAGGTTCTAAGTTAGCCGTAGAAATTTTAATGGACCCAACAAATACAAATGCAGTAGTAGCAGCTACTAATTCTGGTATCTGGAAAACAATCGATGGTGCAACTACTTGGACGCAAAAATATGTAGGCGGTACGTTTACGGATATGCTTGCAAATCCACTAAATAAAAGAACCTTATATGCAGTCACTAAAACAACTATGTTTAAAAGTGTTGACTTTGGAGAAAACTGGATTGCACTTACCAATGGATTTGTAATGCCCGATCCTACCAATGGCGGTTGCAGAATAGCAATTAGCGCAGCAGATACTAATATAATCTATGTACTTGCAGAAGCTCCCTCTGGTGTGGTATTAAAATCTACTAATGCAGGGAGCACGTTCTCGGTAATTTATAATAGTACTACAGAATGCCCTGTTTGTTATGATGCCAACCCCACTTCAGGATCTCAAGGAAATTATAATTTAGCTTTCGTTGTAAATCCACAAAATGCCAATGAATTATTTATTGCCGCTCATTGTATATGGAGAAGCACCAATGGTGGTTTTAATTGGACTAAAAAAACCTCTTGGCCTTTTGTATTACACACCGATATTCATCAAGTTGTCTATAACCCTTTCAATAACAATCAACTTTTTTGTGCTAATGATGGAGGAATATTTGTATCTACAGATACGGCAGGTATTACATGGACAAATAGATCGGATGGTATCACAGCTACAGAAATATATGAAGCAGCTCAAAGTCCTTTAATAAGACAAATGATGAGTATTGGAACGCAAGACAACGGCGAGTTGTTTTATGATGGCATTTGGAAAACCAATAGAGGTGGCGACTGGACCACACGTTGCGCATTTGATTATCAAGCAAACGGAACTACTGTATATTATTTAGGATCAGGTAAAAGAAGAAAACTAAATCCTTATTCTAGTGAGCTTATTTATAATCAACCATTTGCAAATTCTAGTAATGCGCGTATAGCATTTCATAAAGCACAAATCAACTTAGCGTTTTTAGGTAAAGATTCTATTTACAGAACAAAAAATTTAACTGCAACCAGTCCAACTTGGACCTTGTTATTACCAACAACGGAGATAGTTAGAGATATTCATATTTCAAAGTCAGACTCTAATCTAGTTTATGTGGTTACTAATAATAGCAAACTCTATAGAAGTACAAATGCACTGGCCGTAACACCTATATGGAACAGCTTTACAACGCCTTTAAGTACCGCTGCTACTGCATCTCTTGAAACAGTGCCTACAAAACCAGCTGTTGTTATCCTATCCTGCGGTTCAAAAATTTATAAGTCTTATGATTATGGACAAACCTGGACCAATATTTCCTTTAATCTGCCAGCTGTAAATATTGGAAAAGTAATACATGACGATTATAGTATTAATGAACGATTATTTGTTAATGCCGGTATATATGTACACTACAAAGACTCAACACAAACAGCATGGGTCAATCATAGTAGTAATGTAGGCTTGTCTACCATCGCTAATGCTAAAAATCTAATGCTGTTTAATGACGGAACAGCGTCTAGTGTATTACGTTTATCAACCTATGGCAGAGGTGTTTTAGAATGTGCTATCAATAGTAATTTACCTCCAACGGTTGATTTCACAGCTGATAAAACTGCTATTTGTCCGGGCGATTCTATTCAATTCTCTCAACTCGTAACGGGTACTGCTACTTCTTATGCATGGTCCTTTCCTGGCGGACAGCCAAGTACAAGTACAGCTGCCAATCCTAAAATTGCCTTTCCATCTGTTGGATCTTATAATGTTAGTTTAACAATTACAAGTGCTACTGGAGGAAACTCCATTACTAAAACAGCTTATATAAATGTTACCAATGGAACTAATACTTCCATTACAGAAGGTTTTGAAGGATCGGCATTCTTACCGGCAAATTGGCAACAGTCGACAACGAATGCAGCACAATGGCAATTAAATTATAATGGAGCCTTTGGTGCAAGTACAAAATCAGTTTTATTTGATAATTATAATTTTGATGCAGGAGGTGCTATTAATTATTTATATCTACCCAAAACAGATTTGTCGGGAATATTGAGTGCACGATTAACCTTTGATGTAGCCTATGCTCCTTTTGGTGCAAGTTATCCTGATTCTCTTTTGGTATTAGTTTCTACAGATTGCGGTAAGAATTTTACAAGAGTATATCAAAAAACAGGTACTACTTTAGCAACAGCACCTAATAATTCTTCGGCTTTATTTGTGCCAACTGCTACACAATGGAGAAAAGATACGGTGTTTCTTAATGCCTATGCCAACCAGAGTATTATAGTGGCCTTTGGAAATGTTGGTCATTACGGGCAAGGTATTTACTTAGATAATGTACAATTACAATTAGGTGTTACTGCAAATTTTGTTGCCAATGATACGGCTGTTTGCATTGGCGATGCTATTACTTTCACTAACAATTCTGTTAACCAAACAACGAATTCTTGGAATTTTCCAGGAGCAACGCCAGCTACTTCCTCTGCAGTAAATCCTACGGTAACCTATTCTAATAGTGGTTTGTATACGGTTTCGCTTGCTACAGCCAATGTTTTAGGGACGAATTCGCAAGTAAGAACAAATTATATTTTGGTCTATAATAAACCATCACTTACAATAACTTCAAATGGCACTACACTTACTGCAAGTGGTGCAGGAATTGTGAATTATCAATGGTTTAAAAATAATACACTTATTCCTGGGGCAACCAATGCTACTTATGCCAATGCTAGTAATGGTAGTTTTAAAGTACAGTATACAGATGTGAATGGTTGCACTTATATGTCTTCTAATTATGAATTGGTATTGGGCATACCAAATGTAGATATATGCCCAATCACGGTATCTCCAAATCCGGCACACCAATTAGTGCAGCTACAAACAAACAAGGTAGCGTATAATAATTTACAAGTAGAAGTTTATAATACACAAGGAGGTTTAGTTTACAAGCATATTTTTGAACATTTAAATAACCAAACAGGATTTATATACTGTAACGATTGGCCAGCGGGATTGTATGATTTTGTTTTTTATGCCAACAATATTTATTTAGGTTCTCAAAAAATATTGAAGAATTAGATGAGATATAATCAACAGAAAATATTAGTAGTTGTTTTTATTATACTGATTTGCTCTGTATGCTCTTATGCACAGTCGGCAATTGCCCTTGATAAGAATTATCAAAAGGCATTGTATGCTTGGTCTAAAAAAAATGCAAAACAGGCTATTCATTATTTAGAAATAGCAATTGCACAAAATGAAATGTCTTTAGAGGCATATATAACCTTGGCGGAGTGGAATGCACAAATACATGCCTATAATAAGTCTTACCAGGTATTAAAAAGTGCTATTGCAATAGTACCTAACAATCAAAAAGAAAAGTACACTAAAAAATTAGTAAAAGCTGCGTTGTTATCTTCAAATTATGAAGAAGCAAATGAATGGCTGAGCAAATGTTTGGTTCAAGATGCTAGTTATTTTCAATTGCAAAAACAAATTCAATTTGTTAGAGAAAATAGTGCCATAAGAAATGGTGCTATCGTACAAAATTTAGGCATACGCATTAATACGAATTATCCGGAAATGTTTCCTTTTGTAAGTGCCGATTCTAATGAGTTGTTATTTACTCGAAAAGTAAATAACATTGATGATGAGTTATATAAAGCACAGCGCGATACCTGCGGTTATTGGTTGAGAGCCAAAAATGAAGGATATCCTATTAATTCACCTGATGCAGAATTATACCAAAGTTATTCTGCTGATGGGCATTATCAGTTTATTACCCGATGTGATACGCGTTCAGAAAATGGTTGGTCATTAGGAGCTTGTGATTTATTGATGGCTTATAGATCCGATTCTTTTTGGACAGTGCCAGAAAGTTTTGGCGGCACTATAAATACGACTGATTATGAGGGAATGCCTTGTCTTTCGGCTGACAATAAAACCTTATTTTTTATTAGCAATAAAAAGGGCGGTTTTGGAGGCGTGGATATTTGGATGAGTCATTTTAAAGATGGGTTATGGCAAGAACCCATTAATCTAGGACCAAAAATAAATACCGCAGGCAACGAGTATGCTCCTTTTTTACACCCCGATGGAAAACATTTATATTTCTCATCTGATGGGCATATTGGTTTTGGTGGATTAGATTTATTTGTAGCAAATTGGATGCAAGACACTACGTGGTCTTTCCCACGCAACTTGGGATTGCCAATTAATACTGCTTTTGATGATATGAGTATGTTCGTTTTTCAAAATGGAAGTGCAGCTTATATAAGTTCAGATAGAGATAGTATTGCAGGTAATTTTGATATCTATGCAGGTGCTTTGCCCGGCTTTGCAATGGCCGATGAAGTAGTGTATGTAAAAGGTGTAGTTTACGATAGTATAAGTAAAGAAGCTTTAAGTAATGTATTTATTGATTTCGTAGATCAGCGTAATGATAAGTCTTATCAAGTATTAACTAATCGAGGGGATGGCTCCTATATGATACCATTATTGAAAAACACCAACTATAGTATTCGATTAAAACGTTATAGTTATCAAGCTTATGACACCGTATTAGCAATTCCATTAACCCATAAAAGCAATCATTTACCATTGTCTTTTGCATTGTTAACAAACGACTACGAGCCGCCGGTATTTGATTCTTTATTGGCGCGTATGCATTTTGAAATCAATAAAACAACCTTAACCGATTCTTTACTGCAAGAACTTTCTAGTAAGGTAAAAAGCTTGGTTGCAGATAAGACCTATCAATGGAGCATCAATTGTTATACGGATAATACTGGAAATCCAATCTTAAACGAAACCATATCTGCAAAAAGAGCACATCTTTTAAAAAGCTTAATTATTCAATTGGGAGTCGATCAGGAAAAAATTACTACGAATGCAATGGGTGAGCAAAATCCAATTGATGATAATGCTACAGAAGAAGGTCGTTTGAATAATAGAAGAGTAGAGATTTGGATTAGGAAATAATAGCGGTATTCTTAACTATTTTGAGGGAAAATTGTTAAATTCGCTTACCATAAATCCCTTACTATGAGCCTTTCTAAGTACTTATATACGTCCCTAATATTTATTTGTCTATTTACGAAGACTGCCCTAGCGCATAATAGTATAGAATTCGTTCAAAACAAAGGCCAATGGGATGGGCCCTTTTTGTATAAAGCAAAAACGGCAGCATCTACTATTTTCTTAGAGCAACACACCATTACGTACTTGTTGGAGGATATTGCCAACTCTGTAAAGTTAGAAGCAGCAAAGCATGGTGTTGCCAACGCAAATAGTGAGTATAATTTTTTTGCGTATAAAATGAATTTCATGAATGCGCTATCCACTGTTAATATAAAACAATCAAAGGTTCAAAATCATTATTATAATTACTTCTTAGGTGCAGATTCCGCTAAATGGAAAACTAAAATTCATCCTTCACTAGCTTTGGATTATGTAGGTATGTATGATGGTATTGATATTCACATTGCTTCTGAGAAAGGAAATATCAAATATGATTGTATAGTAGCGCCACATGCAAATGCTGCTCAGATTGAATTGGCTTATGTTGGATTGCAACAAATGAAAATTCAAAAAGGTAATTTAGTGTTGAAAACAAGTTTGGGCGATGTTACCGAAATTAAACCTTATGCCTATCAATTTGTAGACGGAGTTAAAAAATCAGTACTTTGTAATTATCATTTAGAAAATAATAAAGTAAGCTATATTTTCCCTAACGGATATGATGAAAATAGTACGCTTATCATAGATCCAACCGTTGTATTTGCAACCTTTACCGGTTCTACGGCAGATAATTGGGGCTTTACGGCTACTTATGATAACCAAGGAAATTTTTATGCTGGTGGATTTGCTAGCGATCAAGGATATCCTACCACAACAGGTGCATTTCAAATTAATTATGCAGGTGGTAATTTCACTGTTGGCGTTCCTTATCCCTGTGATATTTCTATAAGTAAATTTAATGCAGCAGGTAGCGCATTGATTTATTCTACCTATTTGGGTGGTGCTAGCAATGAGCAACCACATAGTATGTTTGTAGATAATGCAAATAATTTAGTAGTTGTAGGAAGAACCTATTCTATCAACTTTCCTGTAACACCTAATGCGTACGATGTTTCTCAAAATGGAGGAGCCGATTTTACAGTAACAAAATTTAATACAACAGGAACCGCTTTGGTAGGTTCTACTTATTTGGGCGGCACTGGTGATGATGTTGTAAATGGAACAGCAGTAGAAACAGCCTTTGCAGATTTAAAATATAATTATGGGGATGATGCAAGAAGTGAAGTAATTGTAGATAACGCTGGAAATATTTATGTAGCGGGTGCTACCATGTCTACTAATTTTCCGGTAACAACAACAGCCATTAAAAATACTTTAACGGGCGCACAAGATGGCGTTGTATTTAAATTAGATCCTACCTTAACTACATTGATGTGGAGCACCTACTTAGGTGGCAGTAATGCCGATGCAGCCTATGTATTGGCCTTAAATATTCAACAAAATAAACTCTATGTTGCAGGTGGTACCAAGAGTAGTGATTTCCCTAATTCTGCGAATGTTTTATGGCCTACCTATCAAGGCGGTATTGCAGATGGATTTATTACCCTCTTTCAAAATGGCGGTACTTATCCGATGTTGAAAAGTACCTTTATTGGTCAAGCTAATTATGATCAGTGTTATGGCATTCAGGTGGATTTGGATAATAATGTGTATGCAATGGGACAAACGCTGGGTGGTACTTTTCCTGTAAGTGCAGGTGCTTATAACAACCCAAATTCAAGTCAATTTATTATAAAATTAGATAGTAATTTGTCGACCAATTTAAGGTCTACCGTCTTTGGCTCTGGCACATCTATCAATGTTAATATTTCACCCGTTGCCTTTTTAGTAGATACGTGTCAGAATGTTTATATATCTGGTTTTGGTGGCACCTTAGGTATTTGCCCTAATGTAAGCAACTGTACAGGAATGCCAACAACAGCTAATCTTCCATTGCCGTTGAAAAATACTACGGATGGCAATGATTTTTACTTCTTTGCCTTATCTAAAAACTTTGTCAATTTATTGCATGGAAGTTATTATGGTCGTGTATCAGTGATTACAGGTTATGGTGAGCATGTAGATGGAGGTACGAGTCGGTTTGACAAATCGGGTGTTATATACCAAGCCATTTGTGGTAATTGCGGCGGAGCGCAATCACCTCCATTGCCAACTACTGCAGGCTCTTGGAGTCCAACCAATCAAAGCACGAATTGTAATTTAGCTGCTATTAAAATTGCTTTCCAATTAGGTAGCGTTAGTGCAGGGGCAAATGCAAATCCAACAGCAAAAGGATGTCCTCCCTTCACCGTAAATTTTCAAAATAATTCTACCAACGCGGTAAGTTATGAATGGAATTTTGCCGATGGTTCTCCAATCAATACAACAGTAACACCATCGCATACTTTTTTAAATCCGGGTGTTTACAATGTACGTTTGATTGCTATTAATCCAGATGCCTGTAAAGTAAGGGATACTAGTTTTGTGACCATTACCGTAGATAGCAATAAAATTAAAGCTAATTTTAATGTAGTCGTAACCGACAGCTGTGGTCCTTATAAAGTTAGCATAACCAATACCTCTATGTTTAGTAATACGTCCAATGCAAGCAGCTTTACTAAATTTTTCTGGAGCTTTGGAGACGGTACTTCTTTTATTGGTCAAAATCCGAATACGCATAACTATCCAGACACCGGTACGTATACCATTCGTTTAATTATGCGTGATTCTACTTCGTGTAATTCGCCAGATACCTTAGTTAAAATCATTAAAATAAATGGGAAGCGCGTTATTGCATTATTCAATATGCCTGATTCGATTTGTTTGACAAATAGTATTGTGCTAACATCACTAGCAATTAATGCTAATAGTTTTACGTGGCGATTTGGAGACGGAAGTACCAGCTCTATTTCACCAATCGTAAAAACTTATACAAATGTTGGCTCCTACACCGTAACGCTAATAGCCGTTAATCTCGCTACCTGTAATAAAGTAGATTCGATTCAAAAAGTAATAAAAGTACGTGCAAAACCAAAAGCAGATTTTATCTACACGCCTACTACGGTAATACCCAATACGCCGTATAACTTTATTAATACATCTACCAATGCAGTTTCCTATAGTTGGTCATTTGGAGATGGCGAATTTAGCACCTTGGTTAATCCTATTCACTTGTATAAAAGAAAAGGAACCTTTCAAGTATGTTTAATTGCAAAATCTGCAGCAGGATGTGCCGATACTTTATGTAAATCGGTAAGTGCAGATGTAAATACAAAATTAGATGTACCTACTGGTTTTTCTCCTAATGGGGATGGCTTTAATGATATTTTATTTGTTAGAGGAGGTGGAATTGAAACTATGAATTTTAAAGTATTTAATAGATGGGGTGAGCTCGTTTTTGAAACCTCCGACATTATCGTTGGTTGGGACGGAACCTACAAGGGACAAGCACAAGAAATGGATGCCTATGCATATGTGCTCAATGCTACCTTCGTAGATGGCTCATCGCAAAGTAAATCTGGTAATGTAACCTTAATCCGATAATTGAAACGTATGAAAAAGAGCTTGCTATTTATTTTAAGTTGTTATTGTATTGCATGGTCCCATGCGCAAGGTTTGCATTTCTCTCAATTTTACAATGCACCTTTATTAGTGAATCCTGCCAATGCAGCTCTGATGCCGGAAGATGATTATCGAATTGGCATCAATTATCGTACGCAATGGTCGAGTGTTCCGGTTCCTTACAAGACGGCATCCTTCTATGCAGATCTTCAATTATTGAGAAATAAACTCTCAACCAATTGGATAGGTTTAGGTATTGCTAACTTCAATGACAAAGCGGGTGATGGTAATTTAGTTTTAAATAAAACTCAATTTTCATTAGCCTATCATATTGTGCTCAACGATTTCAACATGTTATCATTTGGTGCTAGTGGAGGGTTTGTGCAGCGCAATATGGATTTTAATCGCTTATCCTTTGATACACAATGGGATGGATATTCGTTCAATCCACTCAATAGTAATGGAGAAAAAAATGGTGTTATAAAAACAGCTTATTTTGACTTGTGTGCTGGTATTAACTATGCTTATATGCCGGCCGATAATTCCTATTTAAAAATTGGATTGGGGCTTTCTCATATCAATAGACCAGTGGAGAGTTTTAATAATGATAATAATCAATTGGGTATTCGTCCAAATGCACAAATAGAATGGGTTTATCAGCCAACATCAAAAGTAATTATTACACCATCTTTATACTTTGCAAGTCAAAAATCAGCTTCTGAATTATTAGCTGGATTTTTAACGCAAACGTATTTAAGTGGAGATAATGACACTAAAAGCGAGTTGATTTTAGGCTGCTATTACCGCTTAAATGAATCGGTTATCGCCGTTGTAGGATACCAAATTGCCAAGCTAAAATTTGTTGTAAGCTACGATGTGACTATGTCGGCGCTAACTCCTGCTAATAGAAGTATGGGAGCTTTTGAACTGGGATTAGTATACCAAGGCTTGTATCATGCTCCTAATGGCAATAGAAGCGAATATGGCTGTCCGCGGTTTTAACAAAATCTTGCATGCACAAGTCATTTATGTATGTAATTTAGCTTAATAAACAAACGTAAACATGGAGAAAGAAAAAAATAAAGTGTTGTTGGTTGAAGATGATACCAACTTCGGACAAGTCTTAAAAAACTATTTAGAGCTTAATGATTTTGTAGTAGAGCTTTGTAGAGATGGAATTCTGGGTTTAGCTGCTTATAGAAAAGAGCGCTTTGATATTTGTTTATTGGATGTAATGATGCCTAACATGGATGGTTTTGCATTAGCTGAAGAAATTAGAAATGTAGACCCTGAAGTGCCATTGTTTTTCTTATCTGCAAAGAGTTTAAAAGAAGATATCCTAACGGGTTATAAACTTGGTGCTGATGATTATATCACCAAGCCTTTTGATAGTGAGGTATTACTACACAAAATAAAAGCTGTTTTAAAAAGAAACCAAGAGTTGCAAGAAAAACAGCACGGTCAGTTTGAGTTTATCATTGGTAATTATCATTTTAATAGCAAATTGCGCATTCTAACAATTAACGATAACTCCGTTACCTTATCGCCAAAGGAAAATGAATTGTTACTTATGTTGGCCGAGTACAAAAATGATTTATTACTAAGAGAAAATGCGTTAAAACGCATTTGGGGTAGTGATACTTATTTTAATGGACGAAGTATGGATGTGTATATTGCAAAATTGAGAAAATATTTAAAAGAAGATTCTAGTGTAGAAATCGTCAATATTCATGGAAATGGATTCCGATTAGTAGTGCCACAATAAATAAAAATGGGATAGCTTAAACTATCCCATTTTTATTTTAAGAATTGAATTGATATTTTTTGAAATCCATATTTAACATAGTACTTTTGAGCGCGTAATGAAACACTTGCCTAATATATTAACCCTTGCCAATTTATTTTCAGGATGTTTGGCTATTGCATTTATACTCAATGCTCAACCTTATTTAGCATCCATAAATGATGCTGATTATTGGGTAATCTGCACCGAACAAATGGTTGTAGGGGCCTATTTAATAGGCATAGCAGCTATCTTTGATATGTTGGATGGTTTTGCAGCTAGAGCTTTGCAAGTTTTCTCTCCTATAGGTAAAGATCTTGATAGTTTAGCCGATTTAGTATCCTTTGGTGTTGCACCTTCTATGTTATTAATGAAAATGTTATGGGCTGCCAAGATGCAACAAAGCAATGCAATGGATGTTAGTATGTGGTCTATGGCACCTGCATTTTTAGTAGCCTGTTTTGGTGCTTTACGATTAGCCCGCTTTAATATTACCGCGCCATCAAAAGGTTCTTACACCTTTCAAGGTATGCCCATTCCTGCAACCGGAATTTTTGTTGCATCTATAGCTTTATTGAATTGGTATGCACCTGTTGTTGGTGTTTATTTACAAAAATTATGGATTTTGTATGTCATAATAGCACTTTTGTGTTGGTTGATGATTTCTAAAATTCCATTTTTTAAGTTTTTACCGGCAGCGTTTAACTTCAAAAACATATGGCGCCAACTGTTATTGATAGTTGTTTTTATCACAACGGCTATTTTTATTAGCCTATATGTTGCTTTACCATTAACATTTGTAATTTATATTTTACTTTCTATCATCATTAAACCAAGCGAAGAACAATGAAATACGCTGCACACATCAATGTAATGCCATTAAAAGAATTATTAGATCCACAAGGCAAAGCGGTTAGTACCAGTTTATCTGGATTGGGTATTGAAGGTATTCAAGATGTTCGAATTGGTAAGCACATTCTATTGCACATAGAAGCTGCAACTGCAGAAGAAGCTAAAGCAATTGCTACTAATGCTTGTCAGAAATTATTAGTTAATAGAGTAATGGAGTCCTTTGAGGTAACCATCACTGAATAATATGAGCCATTTATACCTCGTTCCTGGTCCCATTGGCAATTTAGGTGATATCACCTATAGAGCAGTTGAGACCCTACAGTTAGTAGATGTTATTTTATGTGAAGATACCAGAACGAGTAGTGTTTTATTAAAACACTATGGTATTCAAAAAACATTATGGTCGTATCATTTGCATAATGAGCATAAGGTATTAGATCAATTAGTAGCCCAATTGCAATCTGGAAAGAAAATTGCCCTCTTGTCTGATGCAGGCACGCCGGGAATTTCAGACCCAGGTTTTTTATTAGTAAGAGCATGTAAACAACAAGGTATTCCTGTTACCTGTTTGCCTGGAGCTACAGCTTTTGTTCCTGCCCTAGTGCAGTCCGGCATTCCTTGCAATAACTTTATTTTTGAGGGCTTTATTCCCTTAAAAAAAGGCCGACAAACCTTTTTTCAAGGTTTAGTAGAAGAAAAAAGAACAGTAGTCATTTATGAATCTCCCCATAGGCTGATAAAAACCTTATCAGAGTTACAAACTTTTATAGGTGATGAACGGTTAGTGGCCGTGTGTAGGGAGCTAAGTAAAATGTTTGAAGAAACAAAAGTAGCAACTTTGCCAGAACTTATACCTTATTTTGACACTAAGGGTGTAAAAGGTGAGATAGTCATCGTCATTGCAGGAAAATAATACTACAAAAGCTATAAATGAATAAAGCCACTCCTAGGAGTGGCTTTATCTTAACTACTAAATAAATTATTTAGTAGCTGCAGTATCAACAGCAGCAGCAGTTGTATCAACAGCTGGAGCAGCAGTTGTATCAACAGCAGGAGCCATAGCAGCTGTATCTACTGGAGTTTCTTCAGTTTTAGTTTCACCGCAAGAAGCAGCAAACATACCTAATGCAAGAGCAAAAGTCGCGAATTTTACAAATTTCATAATGTTTGTTTTTAAAAGTTAATTTTAAATTTATTCGCAAAACAATAAAAGGTAACCCA
>CAIWHF010000073.1 GCA_903912405.1 uncultured Bacteroidota bacterium
AAGAATTTGATGTTACAATAAGAAATTATTATGATACAGATGCTAATCCACAAGTTTTTGAAAAATATACAAAATTATCAATGGACCCTAATTCTAATAACTTTATTGGAAAAAGAATTGGTACATTAAATGGTGATTTTTCTTCAAAATCTAATTATGTATTGGTTGAGTTGGATGAAACTTCAGATACATCTGATGCATTCCCAGCAGGATTTGTTGGTTACCCAGTTAGAAAATATGAAGATACATTAACTAACACAGCAGTTTCTCCATCTATTTTCTATAGAAAGAATTATGGTTCAACTACTGGTACAGCAACTAAAAAAATATATCTTGGTATATCTAATACTATTAGTAATAACTCAGCTATAGAAGATGATTTATTTACATACAAAGGTGTTCCAGAAAGTGGTGCTGACCAATGGACTGGTATGACTAAAGGATTCCATATGGATATTGCTGCAAGTGCTGCAACAATTGATAATATCAAAATCCCTGTAGGTAACGGAAATTTCTTTACACCAACTTATGAGTTTGAAACTGGTACTGATGAATTCAGAACTGAAACTGGTGTTATGGGAACTTCTTATGAGAAAATATATACTCGTAAATTCACATTTGTACCATTTGGTGGTTATGATGGATGGGATATTTATAGAGCTGATAGAACTAATACTGATACATACACAAAAACTGGTTCTAAAGGTGTTAAAGCAAGTAATAACGGAACGTTCACAACAATGGCATTATCAAATGGTGATACTGGAATTAATTCTGATTATTATGCTTATTTGGAAGCTATTTGGACATTTAAAAACCCTGAAGAAGTTAATATTAACGTATTTGCAACACCAGGCATCAATATGATTGACCATAGTAGTCTTCACGAAGATGCAATCGAAATGATTGAAGTTGATAGAGCAGATTCATTATACGTAACATCAGTTCCAGATACAGATGCATCAGGTGATGTAAGAACATCAGAAGATATTGTTGATTCATTAGATACTGTAGGATTCGATAGTAACTATACTGCAACATACTGGCCATGGGTTCAAATAAACGATACTTATAACAACGTTTATATGTGGATTCCACCAACAGCTGATGTGCTTAGAAATATAGCTTATACTGATAAAGTTAGATTCCCTTGGTTTGCTGTAGCTGGTATCGATAGAGGTAACGTTAATTGTATTAAAGCAAGAGTTAAATTAACTCAAGAAGATAGAGATACATTGTATGAAGGTAGAATCAATCCAGTAACTACATTTGCAACTGATGGTGTTAAAATTTGGGGTAATAAAACTCTTCAAGTGGCTGATACAGCTCTTAACAGAATCAACGTTAGACGTTTGTTGTTACAAGCTAGAAAATTGATTTCAGCAGTATCAATCAGATTGTTATTCGAACAAAATGATTCAGCTGTAAGAACTCAATTCTTATCATTGGTTAACCCTATCTTAGATAATATTAGAGCTGAAAGAGGTCTAACAGATTTTAGAGTAGTATTAAAAGATACTCCAGAATCAATTGATAGAGGTGAATTAATAGGTGAGATTCACTTGAAACCTACAAGAGCATTAGAATATGTAAGACTTGAATTCACAATCAATAATACAGGAGCTTCATTTGATAACATATAATCAAAAGAATAATAAAATAAAAG
>CAIWHF010000074.1 GCA_903912405.1 uncultured Bacteroidota bacterium
AGGTAATTATTTCACTTACAGATGTTGTAGCTGGGTTTCCACCAACAAAATTTGAATTGGTTCCAGTTAAAGCAATATTATTTAATGATGCATTTCTCGCATTCGAAGTTCTATCTGTTATTGTAGTTATTGTATTATTAGTGCCACTTGCTGTACCCTGATCAAAATTGTAATACATCTGCAATCCTGTTTCGGAACCCAATAAAGTCGTATGCATCAAAGCTTGTATCTGAGATTGTGTTCGCGCCACATTCCAAACACGGAACTCATCCAATGTCATCTTGCACGAAAAATTAATGCCATCAGTGTAGGAAGCATAGGTACCCAATTGTATTTGTGAATTGTCAGGAATCACTAAATCGTCTGTATACGTGAAGGTTTCAATTTTAACGCCATTGATATATATGTCTGTTGTTTTGCTCGAACCGGTGTAAACCAATGCCACATGCGTCCAAACATTTGGAGTGAGTGCAGCAGTTGTCGCGGTTATATCATTATTTGTTGAAACATGATGAATCTTTATTTTTCCTGTTTCTCCATTGTATCCTATTACTTCTTGGGTATTACTTACAAAGGGAGTACCATACCAAACCATCCAGCGATCTCCAGTTTGTCCACCTTTGTAAAGTACATCAAATTCAATCGTATGATCTGCATTGCCTGTGAATGGACTGGTAGTAGTTGGTAGATCTAAAAAATCATTAGTACCATCAAAATCAAATGCATTATTAGGTATCGCAAAATTATTGATAGCTGCAGTAGTACTTCCAATTTCAGCAGGATCTCCGTTGGAACATATTGTTTCACCAACTGAATTAATTGATCCTGATGAGAAGCTTTCACTTATCACTACCTGCGTTGCATCTGATTCCTCACCCTCACAACCGTTGTCATCGGTTATTCTTACGGTATAACTTCCTGCTGTTGAAACTGTAATGGATTGAGTAGTTTCATTTAATTGAGTAGTAGAACCATTGAACCAGCGATAAGAACTACCTGCACTAGAGGTTAATACCACACTTCCACCAGTGGTAAAAGTGGTAGGTCCTCCTGGAGTTATTGTGGGTTTGGTTGGCAACTCATTCACCGTTACCAGGTAACTTCCACCAGATTGAGTAAAGTTTGAAGCATCAAAAAGTTTTGCAAATCTTGTATATGTTGTGGTTACAGTTAACCCCGATGGTGGATCATAACTAACCGAATTGGAATTTTCAATATCCACTCCATTGGCTTGCCATTTGTAGGTAATTATATCACTTGGATATATCAAATCTGTTTTCCCGGCAACAAAATTTGAATTGGCTCCAGATAAATCAACATTATATAATGATGCATTTCTTGCGTTCGAACTTCTATCTGTTATAGTAGTAATTGAAGTATTGCTGCCTTCTGCTGTTCCCTGATCAAAATTGTAATATGCCTGCAATCCTGTTTCCGAACCCAATAAAGGCACATTCATTGCTGCTTGTATTTCAGCTTGTGAGCGAGCAACATTCCAGATTCTTAACTCATCAAAAATTGCATTAGCAGCTGGATCACCCTCCCCAAAGTTTGATTTACCAATTAAACAGGAAGTTCTGTTTACGACATTAGGCGCTGTCATTGAACCTGTTGCGACCTCCACTCCATTGATATACATGGTTGCAGTAGTGCCATTAAAACTAACTGCCAAATGACTCCATTGATTTAATACAAGTTCAGTAGTGGATGTTATTACACCATTACCATTTGCAGCATTAAAATTTACTAAACTAGGTTTGCCTGAAGTACCTTCGGTATATCCCAATAAAACATTATCTACACCAGGACCATTGCCAAAGTCAATAACTCTTCCCCAATTTGAAAAGGTTCTGGGATAAATCCATGTTTCAATTGTATAGTTACCATTAAACCAAACACCTGTTGGTGCCGTTGCATAATCATTTACACCATCCATCGCAAAAGCATTCTTACTAACGGAATTCAATGCAGATGTAGTACTTATTATTAGTGCTGGATCCCCATTGTAACAAATTGTTGCTCCAACTGAATTAATTGACCCTGATAAGAAGCCATTACTGATAACTATATCAGTAGGATCTGATTCCGCACTTTGACAACCATTAGCATCGGTTATTCTTACGGTATAACTTCCTGCGGTTGATACTGTAATAGATTGATTAGTTGCATTATTGCTCCACAAATAAGAACTACCTGCACTAGAGTTTAATACCACACTGCCGCCAACGGTAATAGAGGTAGGGCCTCCAGCAGTTATTGTTGGTTTGGATGGCAACGGATTCACCGTTACCAGGTAACTTCCACCAGATTGAGTAAAGTTTGAAGCATCAAAAAGTTTCGCAAATCTTGTATATGTTGTGGTTACAGTTAACCCCGATGGTGGATCGTAACTAACCGAGTTGGAATTTTCAATATCAACTCCATTGGCTTGCCATTTATAGGTGATAGACGCACCGCTGCCTGATGCCGCAGTGGTACTGAGAATTTCAGCAGGATTTCCGTTGAAACAGATTGTTTCTCCAGTTGAGCTAATGGTTCCAGAAGAGAAGTTACCGCATTCTGGTACTACCAATGCTGCTGATTCCGCACTCAGGCAGCCATTGGCATTGGTTACGCGTACTGTATAACTTCCTGCGGTTGTTACTGTAATGGATTGAGTAATCAAACCATTGCTCCACAAATAAGTATTTCCTTCACTGGCAGTCAACACCAAACTGCTTCCATCACATATTGTCGCATTTACGTTGGGTGTTGATATTTTACGAATTAAATTATTGTATTGGTCTGCTACATATACATTGCCTGCTGCATCGGTTGCTAGACCTGGGGGATAATTAAACCTTGCTTGGGAACCAGACCCATTAATACTACCTGATATACCAGCATTACCTGCTAAGGTACTGACTACGCCAGATGGCGTGATTTTACGAATTAAACTATTATATGTATCTACTACATATACATTGCCTGCTGCATCCGTAGCAACGTCTGCAGGATAGTTAAATGTTGCTTCGGTACCATTACCATCAGCACTACCTCTAATACCCAAACCAGCTAACGTACTAACTTCACCTGATGGTGTGATTTTACGAATTAAACTATTATATTTATCTGCTACATATATATTGCCTACTGCATCCGAAGCTAATCCACTAGGAGAGTTAAAAGTTGCTTCTGTTCCCGTACCATTAAGACTACCTGACACTCCAGCATTACCAGCTAACGTACTTACTACACCTGATGGTGAAATTTTTCGAATTAAATTATTGCCTGGTTCTGCCACATATAGATTGCCCGCAGCATCAGTAGTTAATCCTTGAGGATATTTAAAAGTTGCTTCAGTTCCTGTACCATTAATACTACCTGACACTCCAGCATTACCAGCTAACGTACTTACTACACCTGATGGTGAAATTTTACGAATTAAATTATTGTATTGGTCTGCTACATATACATTGCCGGCGGCATCGGTAGCTACCCCTACAGGATTGTTAAAAGTTGCTTCGGTTCCAGTACCATTAAGACTACCTGACACTCCAGCATTACCAGCTAAAGTACTAACTAAACCCTCTGGCGTGATTTTACGAATTAAGTGATTATATGGTTGTGCTACATATACATTGCCTGCTGCATCCGTTGCTACTCCTGAGGGAAAATAAAAAGTTGCTTGGGTTCCCGAACCATTGAGGCTACTTGATACTCCAACATTACCCGCTAACGTACTAACTACCGAATTAGTAGTTGCAGTTGGTGTTGTTATTGTAGGTTTGTCAGGTAATGGATTTACTATTACTAACATTGCTGCAGATTCTGCACTCAAGCAACCATTTGCATTGGCTACGCGCACTGTATAACTTCCTGCGGTTGTTACTGTAATGGATTGAGTAGTCGCGCTTAATTGATTAGTTGAATTATTACTCCACAAATATGAACTTGCTTCAGTGGCCGTCAATAACACACTTCCGCCTTGACAAAAAGTAGTAGTACTTTCTTGGGTTATTATTGGAGTGGGTGGCAAAGGATTTACTGTGAACGTAAAATTATTTCCGCTACTTACAAATCCATTAGTATTTTTTACTGTAATTGTTCCCGTATAAGTTCCTGGCGAAAGGCTTTGAGGAAAATAAATGCTGATTGGATTTTCGGTCAAATTCACATCGATAACTGCGCTTAATAAAGAGGCAGCATCGCCAGTCCAAATAATACTGTAGGTTGTAGGTAAATCGGTAACTATATTATAGGACAATGAGGTAATCCCATTACTGTTTTGGCAAACAGCTGTTGCAGTTTCTGAAGCAGTAAAACTATACGCATTAATCGTTAAAGTAAAACTTCTTCCTGTACTTACAAATCCATTTGCATCTTTTACTGTAATTGAACCCGTGTAGGTTCCTGAGGCAGTATTAGCAGGAACAAGAATATTGATTGGACTACTTGTTAAAGGGGCATCCGTGACTGCAGCAAAACTATTGCTTGGTGCACCATTCCAGCTAATACTATAGCTAGTGGGTGAACTGGTTGTTGCACTATAATTTAAAAAACTGGTTTGTGCATTCGTACTTTGGTAAACTGAAGATGCAGTTGATGATGTGGAAATGGTAGGTAAAGCACTTACTGTTACCGTAAAGCTATTTTCTGTACTTACGCACCCATTCGCATTTTTTACTGTAATTATACCCGAATAAGTTCCTACTGCTGTATTGGCAGGAACAACAATGCTGATAGAATTAGTTGTTAAAGTGGCATCTGTAAGTTCACCAAAAATATTAACTGCTGAACCACTCCAACTTATGCTATAGGTTGTTGGCGTGCCTGTTGTTGCACTATAAGCCAATGAACTATTTTGTTCACTTCCGCTCTGTAAGACAGTTGTTGCGATTGATGAAGATGTAATACTGGGCAACACATTAACCGTAACAAGCGATCCTGCTGATGCCGCACTCTGGCAACCACTTACATTGGTTACTTGTAAAGTATAAATACCCCCTGTTGTGGCTGTGATGGATTGGGTGGTTGCAAGGTTGCTCCATAAATAGGATGTTCCTGAAGAAGTGCTTTGTATCCAGTTGGACGAAGTACCTGCTAAAGCAAAGTTGTAAAGGGTCCCTGTATAGCCATTTATTGTTTTATCCGTTATTGTTGTTACACTGGTATTTGTCGCACCGTCCGTACCCTGATTAAAGTTATAATACAACTTCAAATTTGATTCAGTGCCAATCAATTCGATTTGCATGTTAGCTTGAATCTGTGATGCTGTGCGAGCTACATCCCAAATTCGGAATTCATCCAGTATCATCTTACAAGAATATTCATAGTTGGATAAGTAGGTACCTAATTGAAATATTGAATTGGCAGGTGTAGCAAAATCTGCTGGATAGGTAATTGTTTCTACATAAACTCCGTTTATATAGATAGCCATTGTTCTGCTAGACCCTGTATATACCAATGCAACATGCGTCCATATATTTGGAATTATTGCTGCCGTTGTGGCTGTTTTATTATTGTCACCACCATGATGAATCTTTAGTCTTCCGGATGCACCATCATACCCAATTAGTTCCATCCCATAAGCTATTCCGGGAAGTCCATACCATCCCAACCAGCGATCTCCAGTTTGACCTCCTTTAGTTAGGATATTAAATTCAATTGTATGATCTGCATTGCCTGTAAATGCATTGAGATTACGCGTCTGAACAATATCATTAATCCCGTCAAAATCCAAGGCATTACCGAAAGAATTCGGCCCAGATAATTGTACATTTCCACCGCTACAAAAAGTGGTAGCCCCACTTTCACTAATCACTGGTTTTAATGGTAAAGGATTTACCGTTACTACCTTTGCCTCAGATGCAGCACTAAGGCATCCACTGGCATTGGATACTTGTACCGTATAGCTTCCGCCTGAGGTGGAAGAGATGGATTGAGTCACTTCACCATTGTTCCATAAATAAGAAGTTCCAGAACTGGCAGTTAATAACACACTGCCGCCACCACAAAAAGTGGTAGCTCCACCTACAGTTATGGTTGGTGTGGATGGAATGGCATTTATTAAGGTTATATTCTGCCCATTGTCAGTCCCAGTAACACTGGGGCTTGTACTTACAACGCGTATACGATATCCTGTTCCTGCAATTGTAGCAATAGGTATAGTAGCATTCATGCTGTAATTACCATAAATGCGATCATCGGGGATATATCCTTTGATATCGGTATAGCTGATTGAACCAATATTTGTTGGATTAGTAAAACTACCATTGGCGTCACTCAATTGAGAAACAAAAATCATGTCATACCAACTAATGTAGTTGATGTCTGCAAAAAATGGCACAGTAACAGTTCCACCTGCACATATTGAAGTGTTCACGCTGCTGCCGGTAGTAATCGTTTTATAAACTTGTGAGGATACATTATTTACAGCAAGGCAAAATGTCAAGGCTATGAGTAGTTGAAGTTTTTTCATGGTCTGGTTTATTTTACAATACATTTAATTTTTCAGTTGTACGGTGGTTACACTGGGCGGCATTTCGCCTTTTTTTTATTTTAGTAATGATGAGGGTGGCTACTTTTTCGGCAGCGGCGTTGGTCTTAAAATCTTCGTTTCCTGGCAAACCGGGTTTGTGGATGAGTATTTTGCCATCGGCAAGCGTCGACTCAACAAAAACATGGCAAAAGCTTTCCGAAATAGCAGGTTGCATAAGCAGTTTGTTTAGGGTATTTAAAGCCATTGTTGCCAATGGCCAAAAATTGATTTTATAAAGAACTTCATTTTAAATTAAATAGAGGTAAAAAAAGGAAAATCTTCCTTTCATTTTTAAAAATGAAAGGAAAATTAACCAAAAAATGAAATAGACACCTCTTTTTTTGGTTTGTTTATATCGCTGGAATGTCATCACAAACCAATGGTGAAAAGGGATTATTAACAATACCAGTTGTTGTGAGGAAAAAATAGCGAATACCTTAAAAATGCACGCATAAAAAGGGGGGGGGGGAATTCAGCTTTGACCGTTTCAGCTGGAAAAAGGGAACTACAAAAAGAGAGAAAGCTTTCTCACAACAAATCAATTGGCCTCTTTTAGGAACGATTTTCCATATAGTCACTCGGTGTTTTTCCGGTAACTTTTTTAAAGGAGCGAATAAAAGTAGAATAGGATTTAAATCCAACTTTTTCTCCAATACCTTCAATGGTTAATTGTTTGAATGTATCATCACTCAAAATACGAATCGCATAGGCTATTCTCAGGTTGTTGCGCCAGTTAGAAAAGGATTCTTTTTTAATGTTGTTAAAATAATACGTCAAATGATGGGCAGGTAACCTTAACTCAGTCGAAATAAGGGTTAGGCTACAATTAGGTTGCAAATAGGTCTGACTCCCGATGCTTTGCTCAAGGAGTTCCTCTATAGCGACGACATAATCTGGAGAAAAAAGCTGTAGTTCATTTATGCTGCTACTCGGTTTTTGAACGTCAGCCGCAGAGGGGTTTTCCTCTGAACCCTCTTTTATCTTTGCCGGACTGCCGGATATTTTAGCGTCATTTCCCGCCAGGTTTCGGTGATCAAAAGGCAATCCGTACATGATGTGCGGAAAAAACATGACCATCGTATTGAGCATAACATATACAATAGACGCAAAAAGCAACGCCCCACTGGCGCGATCTAAAAAAACAGATTTGTCGTCATAGAGCCACATATTAGCCATAGCCGCGGTGAAATTAATGGTGATGACGGAGAAAATGCCCGTAAAAAGTAGCAACCACTTTTTAATAAGTTGGTATTGAGGCACCTTCTTAATGGGATTGTTTTTTGTTTTTCTATAACGCTCTAATAAAACCCACAGACTGATGCAGTAGAAATAGGTGTGCGCTACATTGAAAAGCTGGTCTAATTGATGGGGGATTATTTTGTTAATATGAAAAGGTGCCATGTCCCAATTTTCGGATAAGATATTAGCTGCAATGGATACTTTATAATCCCAACTCGAAAAAAAATACGGGATGTAACCCAGAAAAGAAATCCCAAAAAGGGCAAAATGCAAGTAATCGGTTTTGATCAAGCGGCTGTTGTCACTCAAGATACCTCTAACATAGAAAAAAGCAAAAGGGCCTATGAGATAAAAGAAGTAATGGGTGTTCGTGAAAAAGGCAATCCAAAAGAGGCTTTGTCCATAGAAAAACTGGAAGGTTTCCAGCAAGTACAAGGAAGCGAAAAACAGAAATCCTGCCAAATAAAGGTTTGCGGTTCGGTATCCCTTATTGAAATACAGGATAAGCAAGGGCAAAAATAAACCGGTTAAACAAATATAGGCAATTATCGATTTCAAATCAGGGCAATTAAATGATGGCCAAAGTTAACCCGAAAATTTCATGTAAAACGAAATAATTGGGGATTAAATTACTATATTTGA
>CAIWHF010000075.1 GCA_903912405.1 uncultured Bacteroidota bacterium
AGACCAACCGTTGCATAAGGCGAAGTACCCTTACAGTCATAATATACAGTAACGGTTACTTTATAGCGCAAGTCTAAAGAGTCCAACCCCACAAATTCTACCCTAATATCCCCTGCCGCAAAGTGAGATGCTTTGGCTTGAGGGCTCAATGCAAAAATGGATGCAACAAAAATAAAAAATCTAATCAAAAAACGATTCATAGTCCTATTATTAAAAAAAGTTGTGTATAATTTAAATTATCGTATTAATAAAATATTGCCTTGTTTATAGAAGCGTTTACCCTTGTAGGTAGTTGCTTCTGCATAATAAATATAGGTACCCATAGGTTGTGCTTGGCCATTATATTTACCATCCCAACCTTGCTCTAAATCGGTTGTTTCAAATACTTTATTTCCCCATCGGTTGAATATAACAAAGGATTTTAAATACGCAATACCATGATGTTGTACCTTGATCATATCATTAGGCGCTGAGCCTGGCGTAAAGGCATTCGCCACATCAATAGACGCATCATCTGCCATGATCACATCTACTGAATCTTGTACTTTACATCCAAATTCTGTAGCTGCATTTACAATATATCGAGTACTTGTTTGAGTGCTTGTGATAGGTGATGATATTAAAGGATTGCTTAAGCCCGTTAATGGGAACCAACTGAAATATAAACAGTTGCCACCTGGATTAAATTGATAAGAATCGCCTGGGAATAAAAATATGGTATCTGGTAAAGTAATCGTAGCTAAAGATTTTACATCTACATATAATACTTCTGTGTCTATACATCCAGATGCTTCTTTTCCGATAACAGTATAGTATGTTGGAGCCGTTGGCCAAACTTTAGGATTGGTGCTGCTCGTATCATCTATATATAAATTAGGTGTCCATTTTACCCAAAGTACAGGAGCCGAAATTAATAATTCAGCGGTATCACCGGGACATAATTGTTTTGATACAGTAGCTTTTAAGAAATCTGATTCAATAACAGTATAATTGGCATCATCACTGCCGTTACAACCAGCTGGAGTGCTTACCGTTAAAGTGGCTATAGTATTAATTAATCCATTAAAAATTGGATTTTTAATAGCTGGATTATTAAATCCACCAGCTGGATTCCAAGAATAACTGTAATTTGGGTATCCGCCTGGAGTTACTAAAGGTTGTAATTGAATAGTATCTCCTGAACATATCGTTCTATCTGCACCAATAAATACAATCGGATTTGGTTGCACATCAATGAAAATGGTTTTCAAGGAGTCTTTACAACCAGGATAACTTGCTTTAATAGTGTATAATCTTGAAGTATCAGGTGTAATGGTAGGCGCCATCGCATTTACATTATTTACACCAATAGCTGGTGTCCATGTGTAGGTATATCGATTGTCACCATTCAAACTAATATTCACAAATTTACCAGCACAAATAGCGGTATCTGCATTATTTAAACGGAAGCCTTGAATTACCTTCACTTTTATAGTGTCATAACCAGCACAGCGATTTTGACCATTAGGGGTGATTTTAATAATATAAGTTGTGTCTTTTGTTGGTGTACAAATTGGCATAGCCAAGGTGTCGTTATTTAAGAAATTACTTGGAAACCATTTAATCGAATACACATTACCCGGCACTGCTTGCAAATGTGCATTCATCAATAAAGAATTATTAATACACGTGGTGGTATCTGGCCCCGCACTAAACACCGGCAATGGAGCCACCGTAATGGTTACCGTATCTTTATAGCGATTACAAACCGCCTGTAAATTTGAAGTGGCTATATATTGGGTAGTAAGTGATGGATTTGCAAAAGGTGCACTACAATTAGAGCATGTTAGGGTTGTTAATGGCGAGCCCCCTGGAATAACCGACCAGGTAAATTGCGTGCCCCCTGTTACTTTTAATGGAACTGTTTCTCCTGCACAAATAGATGTATCCGTTTTAATATTAGTTACGGGCCATATATAGAAAGGAACTACGAAGGTTTGTAAAATTGGAATACCAGGAGGTGAACAGGTAGAATCTTTTACAGTAAAGGTCAATACCCTTAATCCGGTGTCTGCTGCTGATGGATTCCAGTTGAAACAAACACGAACCGAATCGGTATAATGATTCGTAAGTGTCACCGTAGATCCAATTGCAGACTGCGCATTATTAGAGGTAACCACTAAGATAGCTCCCGTATCGGCTGATTTTGCATTAAAGCAGAATCCAATTGGCTGACCAGCGCAGCCCTCTATTCGATTATTATTCCATCCACCACCTACAATGGTAACGGTATCTAGATTTAATGTTGGCGTAGGTACCGTACAGGCTTTTACAATAATTTGAATATCTCGCATTACCGTACCAATCAAATTACCATTTCGATATTCTTTAACCAACACCGTAATTACCGCTACTTGTTGAATGTCTGGAGTAAAGGTAATCTGACCGTTTAGCGCATTGATATTAAAAGTGTTAGTAGTGCTAAAAGGATTATTCGTTAAGTTGAATAAACTTGTATTAGAAAAAGCAATATCTGTTGGCACCGCATATGGGCAACCGGTAGGGCCTGTTCTCGGTTGGATGATTGAAAAAGACATGGAGTCATTGTTCACATCCAAAGCACCATTATTGTAGTTGTAAGGATTATTAACACATACATAAGGTACCGGTTTTACGGAGAAATAAGGTGAAGAATTACCTTGGGCGTAGTTATTATCTAGTGTTGCTTCGCAATATAAAATTTGTGAACCAGGATTGGATAAATTGGTTACAGCCGTATTTCTAGCACTGAAGCCCGTAAAAAAGCGCCAAAAATTACAACGAGAAGGCAAAGTATAATTAGCTTCATAGATCCACTCGCGATAGCCAGGGAATGTACCCCCGTTACAGGTACTTGGAAAGCCCGGACAACCGGTACTTACTTCTTGTCCATTGGTTGTACCAGCTACTTTATTTAAAGTAAGGGAATAGGTAAATCCCGTACACGAGTTCATGCAGCAAACGGAGATCGATGCAGGTTCTGCAATACCAGAACAGTCTCTATAAAACTTACAAATGATTTTGTAGGTAGAGTCGGAAACCCAAGAATAAAGCAATTCTGCACCTGCTGCATGCGAGGCTGAAGCCTTTTGTGTTGGGCTTAACAGAGTGCCGATAACAAAAATGAAAACTAAAAGTAATTTTTTGGTCATGTAATTGGTTTTACAAAAAAATATTAAAATGAATAGCAGCACTATCCAAATAGCTTATTTTAAAAGTTAAATATAGCAGTTTTTTTTCTAAAAAGAAAGACAATCAGGCAATAAATTTAGTTGGGAAAGCTACCAGTTTTTATCCACAAATTCTTTTGCTTTGTGCATATCAAGGGCTAACATGCACTGAAAGTGCTTTTTAGGGCATTGTGCATAGCCCATTTTACTACAGGGATGACAGCCTAAGTCCTTGTTTTCCAATAAAATAGCTTTTGAACTTTGTCGTTGAAGTACATTATTGTAATCAAAGTACGGATACATACCCATTTCAGGGCTCGTATTGCCCCATAAAGAAACAATGGGTTTTTGAAAAGCCGCAGCCACATGCATAAGGCCGGTATCATTACTCACTACTACCCTAGCTTTGGATATTAAGTATGCGGATTCATTCAGGGAAAATTTACCACAGGCGTTATATACTCGTACCGGAAATTCTTGAGCAATGCGCTCACCTAAAGACCTGTCCTCTGCTCCACCTAATAAAATGATTGGATAATTGGACAAGGCACAAAATTCAATCCATTTTGAAGCAGGCAATTGTTTTGTAGCATAAGAGCCCCCAATGACACACGCTACATAACCCGCCCAATGGCTCATAGGAATATCAGCATTTTCTAATTCTTGTTGCTTGGCAATAAAATAATCTAACCCTTTCCCATCATTTTTGACACCCAAACTGGCAATTGCCTCAAAATAGCGATCTACAATACTCTTGTCAGGCATCATATTGATTTTGAAATTTACTAAGAGCCATTTTCTAATATTCAATTTTTGAAAACTCAAGCTCTTAACTTTCAGCGCCTTTTTAATTTTTAGACTTCTGATATTTTTATGTAAATCAATAACTAAATCAAATTGGGCTGCTTTTAAAGCTGGAATAACGTCTTCAAAACGCTGTTCGAAAAAATGACATTGATCGATATATGGGTTATTAGCAACAACCGATCGATAAGAAGATTTTGTAATAAGGTGAAGCTCTACATTAGGTAATTGTTGTTTTAAACAACGAATAATCGGCGTTGTTAATACAAGATCTCCAATGGAAGAAAATCGAATAAGTAGTATCTTCATTTTAAGGCACGATTATTTCACAAAATAATTTCTCATCATTTGTTCCAAGAATACGTTGTGCATGATGACTTAACAATACCAAACTTTGTAAGTAATTTTTATTTACTGGAATGGTAGCTAATATTTTAGCATAAACAAATTTATGATTACTCGGATTGGTAATTTTTATAATTGCCCCCTTTACACCTAAATTGCAAAATGCATAAAGCAACATATTTTTAGGCGACATCCCCATGTCCATAAAAGCAACCGTTCCTGTAGTTGATTGAACCGCTTCTGAACGTAACAGATTATAGGTATACAAACTATCTAAACTAGCTTTATTAATAGCACTGAGCGAATCAGAAACAAAATTGTTTCTTTTTAAATAGGTAGTGTCCAACTTTGGTATAAGCATTGTTGTTGGTTTGTTTTCTTTTTGCTTTTTTTCAACCTGTTTTTCTTGAGCTTTTGTACAAAAGCTCAAGAAAATAATAAAAATAATATCGGCTAACTGTTTCATATTTTAGTTCATTTTTGCTTGCACACCGATGTAATTATGTGGTGTAATTTTTTTCAATTCTTTTTTTATACTTGCTTTTATCGCTAAGCTATCAATAAAAGCATGCATACTTTCTTTAGTGATACCATTTTTACCTCTTGTTAATGCTTTCAATGCTTCATATGGCTGAGGATATTGTTCTCTTCTCAAAACGGTTTGTATTGCTTCTGCAACTACTGCCCAATTTGCTTCTAAATCTAGCTTAATTTTTTGATCATTTAACACTAATTTGTTCAATCCTTTGTTTAACGAATTCAATCCAATAAACGCATGCGCCAATGGCACACCAATATTGCGCAATACCGTACTATCTGTTAAATCTCTTTGTAATCTACTGATCGGTAATTTTGCACTAAAATGCTCATACAGCGCATTTGCAATACCAAAATTCCCTTCTGCATTTTCAAAGTCAATTGGATTTACTTTATGCGGCATTGCAGAGGAACCTACTTCTCCAGCTTTTACTTTTTGTTTGAAATAATCCATAGAAATATAAGTCCAAACATCTCTACTAAAATCAATTAAAATCGTATTGATTCTTTTCAATGCATCAAATTGTGCTGATAAATTATCATAATGCTCAATTTGTGTGGTAAACTGCATGCGCTCTAAACCTAATTTTTTAGTTACAAACTCATTACCAAATTTAATCCAATCGATATGAGGGAAAGCAACATGATGTGCATTGAAATTTCCAGTGGCACCTCCAAATTTAGCAGCATAAGGCACTTGACCTAATAAATTAATTTGACCGCGTAAGCGCTCTACAAAAACAAACCACTCTTTTCCTAAATTAGTTGGAGAAGCCGACTGACCATGAGTTCTAGCTAGCATAGGAATGGTATTCCAAGTTTGTGCTTGCTGCTTCAACAACAACACTACATTTTCTAAACTAGGTAAAAAAACAAATTCTAAGGCTTCTTTCCACAATAATGGAATGGCTGTATTATTAATATCTTGAGAGGTCAAACCAAAATGTACCCACTCTTTACAAGCTTCGGCACCAAGAGCATCTAATTGCTCTTTGATATAATATTCAACTGCTTTTACATCATGATTGGTAACGCGTTCGATTGTTTTTATTTGCTGCGCAGCTACTTCATCAAATTGTAAATAGATAGCCCTTAACTGAGCTACTTTAATATGCTTGGGTAATTGATATATTTTTTTCTCTGCAAGAAAAAGCAAATATTCAATTTCTACTTGTACCCGATATTTAATTAAGCCAAATTCTGAAAAATAAGGCGCCAATGATTGTGCTTGATTTCTATAGCGTCCGTCAATTGGACTGATTGCTGAAAGTGAAGTTAATTCCATGAGCACAAAGATAAGAAAGGACTGTGATAGTATTTATTATTTATCGAATCGAGGATGAAATTTTTGCATCGTATCTCTTAAATAGGCTCTGTCGAGATGCGTATAAATTTCGGTAGTGGTAATACTGACATGACCAAGCATTTCTTGAACAGCCCTCAAATCTGCCCCTCGCTCAATCAAATGGGTTGCAAATGAATGGCGTAGTGTGTGGGGGTGAATATTCTTTTTGATACCACTGGCTGCAACTAATTTTTTCAAAATGAGAAATACCATTACTCTCGATAAGGCACTTCCTCTATTGCTTAAAAACAGAACATCCTCGTTGCCCGATTGAATAGTTTGATGCACGCGAACCTGTTCTTTATAAACTTTTATTTGTTTAC
>CAIWHF010000076.1 GCA_903912405.1 uncultured Bacteroidota bacterium
CGGTATAACCGTGTAAGTCAATTGATTCTTTAGGATCAAAAATCATTTTCTTTTTAGGATCTACACGCAACAAATAAAATTTCAATGCACCTAGTCCAATTTGTTTATACAAAGTGCTTAACTCAGCTGCTGTAAATCCGCTTGTTTTGCCTGCTTCTTCGGTTTGCTTTTGTGCTAGTGCAATCATCTCCTCAATCATATCATCTGCATCTACCACAGTACCTTCTCTACTTTTCATACGGCCACTTGGCAATTCAACCATGCCATATGATAAGTGAAAAATACCATCGGCACAAGGCTCTCCCAATTTCGACAAAATCAATTTTAATACTTGCATATGATAATTTTGCTCATCTGCAATAACATAGATTGATTGATTTAATTGATGCTCATCGTATTTTAATTTAGCCGTTCCTATATCTTGCGTAATATAAACAGCTGTGCCATCGCCTCTTAAAAGTAATTTTTGATCTAAGCCATCATTCGTGAGATCTATCCAAACCGAGTTATCTTCTTTTTTGAACAATACGCCTTTTTGCAAACCCTCTTCTATAATGGCTTTACCTAATAAATAAGTATTACTTTCATAATAATATTGATCAAAACTAATACCTAAACGCTCATACGTATCTTTAAACCCTTCATATACCCAGTCGTTCATTTGTTTCCACAAAGCACGGGTATCGGCATCGCCTTGTTCCCATTTTAAAAGCAATGCTTGTGCTGCTAATAAAATTGGGGCTTGTTTTTCTGCTTGTGCAGCATCCATTCCTGAAGCTATTAATTGCGCTACTTCTTCTTTATATACATCGTTGAACTTCACATAATAATCGCCCACCAAATGATCGCCTTTAATGCCTGTACTTGCAGGCGTGGCGTTGTTGGCATAGCGCATCCAAGCAATCATAGATTTACAAATATGAATACCTCGATCATTAATCAAGTTTGCTTTTACAACTTCATGACCTTGCGTTTTCAAAATATTTGCCATGGCAGCACCCAAGAAATTATTTCTTAAATGACCAAAATGCAAGGGTTTATTGGTATTGGGAGATGAATATTCAATCATTACTCGCTTGGTACTGCTTGGCAGGGTTGGCGCCTGCAGAAAACTATTTTGTAAATAATTGATAAGAAAACGATCTTGTATGCTGATATTCAAAAATCCGCTCACTAACTGATAGCGCGCAACAAAATCGGAAAATTGCGTTTGCAATTGCGTGCCCAACAGGGTGCCTATTTCATCTGGTTTGCATTTTAATAATTTTACGAATGGGAATAATACTACGGTATATTCACCTTCAAACTCCGCTTTAGTTTCGTTCACCGTAATCTGATCAATCGAAAAGGAATGCTCAGGATAAGATGCTGTCAACACATCTAATACACAGTTCTTTAATTTAACAACTAATAGGCTCATGGCAATGAATTTATGCAAAAATACAATTTATAAATGTATTATCTGAGTAGCTTGTTAAATCCAATAAATACCTGCTTCAATTTGAAGAAGAAGCTACATAATTACCTATCTTTGAAGCGAAAATTTTCAATCATGCGTTTTACTATTACTCGTTTTCTGATCCTCCTTTGCGTTGTGCAATTAGTAAGTTCTTGTTCAAAGGATTTTAAAATTGATGCCCCTTATAAAGACATCACCATTGTGTATGGCTTACTCAATATAAGTGATACTGCCCATTACATCCGCATTCACAAAGCTTTTTTAGACGAATCTAAAAATGCGCTGGTTATGGCTACAACAACCGATTCTATCTATTATAAAAATTTGAACGTAACGGTTTATGAATTAAAAAAACCAAATCCCAATACGGGCATCCGACCAAACGATTCCATTAATCAAACATTCACATTACAAAGAGTGGATTTGAGCATCGAAGGCTATCCTAAAGAACCAGGCACCTTTAGTCAATTACCCAATATTGCTTATAAATTTAAAACCCCTTTGAGCGACGCATACGATTATATGCTGCGTATCAATTCTAATGGCAAAATCATAACTGGTGTTACTCCAATTATTGCAAAAGACAGCACCAAATTTACGGTGAATGAAATCGACTATGATCCTAGTTACCTCATTCGCTTTAAAGATGTCAACCAATTTGCCCGTTTCGAATTAGGTATTGGTTCTCCCAATTATGCTAAATTCTACAATGGCATTATTCGTTTCCATTGGGTTGATAAGAATATTAGTAATGGCACCAGCACCGATCATTATCAAGATTGGATGTTTAACGACAACTGCGTGATTGCGACCCTCAATACTAGAGAGAATATTGTGATGGGCACTTATAAAACGTCTTTTTATACGGCTATCAGAAATGCTATGGGTCCGGCACCAGCTAATGTAGAACGCTATATCGACAGTAGCGATATTTTTATATGGGCAGGTAGTAGTGATTTATATACCTATAATTTAATCAATAATAATACGGGTGGACTTACTGCTGACCAGATCAAACCAACCTGGTCCAATTTGCAATCTAGTGGCAGCGCTACCGATGTGATAGGTATCTTTACCAGCCGTGCCGTAAAACGAAAATTTAATATTGGCATGGATCCCTTTAGTTTCGAATCACTCAAAACGCATCCTGAAACCATTAGTTTGAATATCAAAGGCCTATCCGACCATTGACATCTTTACATAAAATGTTGACTAAAAATGCCTTAACAACAGCTTGTTAAGGCATTTTTATTAAGCTTTGTCAGTATTGCTGACATATTTGCACAAATATGGCTTTGGCACATTTTTTGAAGTACTAGAGTCAAACAAACGTAAACAATTAAACAATTTATATTTTATGGGAAAAATTATTGGTATTGACTTAGGAACCACTAACTCTTGCGTATCTGTAATGGAAGGCAATGAAGCCGTTGTAATTGCAAACGACGAAGGTCGTCGTACTACCCCTTCGGTAGTTGCTTTCTTAAAAAATGGCGAGCGTAAAGTAGGTGATCCTGCAAAACGCCAGGCCATCACCAACCCTACCAACACCATCATGTCTATCAAACGCTTTATGGGTCGTAGATTTGATGAGGTAGGTGCCGACATTGCAGACTCTTCGTATGCTGTTCAAAAAGGCGACAACAATACACCACGCGTTCAAATCGATGATCGCATGTATACTCCACAAGAAATCTCTGCTATGATTCTTCAAAAAATGAAGAAAACGGCTGAAGAGTTTTTGGGGCAGGATGTAACTGAAGC
>CAIWHF010000077.1 GCA_903912405.1 uncultured Bacteroidota bacterium
AAATAAGCAGATTAAAAGCATATAAAAAAAGGGATTGACATTGGTCAACCCTTTTTTTATTGGTGTAAAAATAAAAGCCCAATGAAAATTCATTGGGCTTTTTATTAAAACATAAACAGGTATTATTCTACCACTACGCCTTTAAAGGTATAATCTTGACCTTGAATGCGTGCTCTAATAATATAGATTTTATTTGCTTCTACTTCTACAGGAATAGCTGTATTGGTAATTGCATTATTTGTAGTAAATACGTTACGACCAATAATATCAAAAATCTGAAGGGATTCAATTGATATTGAGCAGCAATTTCCTTCAAATCGGCTTGTGTAGGATTACAGAAATCATACCAGGTAAAGCTAGAAAAGGATTTTATGGTGGAGGATGCCTGCATATTCAAATGTAAGGAAAAATAAAATAGGGACATAAAAAAAGGAGCCTTTTGGCCCCATTTTGTGTGTATAGATGTTAATTTTTAGTGATCCCGTTTGGATTCGAACCAAAGACCTACAGCTTAGAAGGCTGTTGCTCTATCCAGCTGAGCTACGAGACCATTTTGAGAGCGCAAATATACACCCATTTTTTTATTTTCAAAGCATTATTTTGAGGGCGCTTCGCCATCTTTCAAATTTAATGCTGGCATAAAATCACTCACATATTGCCAATGATCTTCTTCCCATCTAAAGCCATCGTATTGTCCGCTAGGCACATAGGTATATTTTCTATTGGGATCATTGACTTGAGAAACTAATTTGTCGAAGTAGATCATCTTCATCTCCTTATCATAATTCAATGATGCCTGCACTTCTTTTTTATACTCCATCACAAATCGTTTTCTATAAAACTCCGATCCAGCAACACTATGCATATTAAATAGCGGATAGCCAAACACAGGGCCTTTATCGGTCATTACTAAAACATCTAATAATTTTTTATTACTCACCATAGCTTCGGCATTCAATCCAAACAAGGTATAAACCCGCTGCCCATTTACCTCTTGGGTTATCATTTTGTAGTACAAACAACCAAACCATTTGGAATTCGTAAAAACACTATCGTAATCTTTTTCTTTAATCTCCGTAGCATAATCTACTAAGGGATATAATTTCAATGCCGACTGTTCCATCTGAATAGCCCCATAATAGCGTAAAGTATTATCTGTAACTGGCACATTCCAATTTATAATTCTAAAACCGCCCCCTTCTGGACTTAAAAAATTTACATAATTACTTAAGGTTGGAAAAGTATAATAGTAAGAATTATTGGTTTGCAAAGCACCGCGTAAACGCTTTACAAATTTCATATTGTAATCGCTTCTTATTTCTGGCATAAACGCATGAAACATAGAATCGGCTAAAACAACCAACTCTTTTTCTTCTGCTTTCAAAAATTTCAAATCATCGGCACTGATCTCTTGTGCCTTACTTGTTGCCCATCCAAGAAATGGGAACAATATCATCATCATTAGAATTTTTTTTGCCATCTTTTTGAGTTTTTTCAATTTTCTACTGCAATTTAATTCACATTGCTCAACAAAACTATGTTTTTATTGGAAAAGCGCTTATTTTAGTGGCATAATTTTTTCAGTATGGTGCTCGTTCAACAAGTTCTCTTCCTTTTAGTTTCCATTTTTGCCATTGCTTTATTTGCTCGCAAAATAAGTAGCATTAGAAAAGCTATTTTCTTAGGCAAAAAGGAATCGATTAATGATCGAAAAGCAGACCGATGGAAGCAAGTATTGTTTTTAGCACTGGGTCAGAAAAAAATGTTTAAAAAACCTATTCCAGCTATATTACATGCCTTTGTGTATGTTGGTTTTATATTAATTAATATTGAAGTAGTTGAAATCTTAGTTGATGGTCTTTGTGGCACAGAGCGCGCATTTAAACCCTATTTAGGTGGTTTGTACACCGTGGCTATAAGCTTTTTTGAAATTTTAGCCGCACTTGTTCTGGTAGGTGTTATCGCATTTTGGATAAGAAGAAATATCCTAAAACTAAAGCGCTTCACTTCGCCAGAGTTGCAAGGCGCACCATTGCAAGATGCCAATCGAATTCTCTACATAGAAATTGTACTGATGAGTATGTTGTTGCTAATGAATGCTGCAGATCCGGAAGCCAACTTCTTGATTAGCCAACACCTCAAACCCTTATTTAGCAATTGGTCGGAAAGCACTACCCATCTATTTATGCGCATTACTTGGTGGGGACATATATTGGGTATTTTTGCTTTTCTTAATTACCTACCCTACTCTAAGCATTTACATATTATCATGGCGTTCCCAAATGCCTATTATAGCCGTTTAGATCCTCAAGGCACAGTTGCTAACATGCCAGAAATACAACAAGAAGTGCTGTATATGATGGAGCCCGCTACGGCACCAGCTACTACAGATGCTGCACCAATGAGCTTTGGCGCTAAAGATGTTACAGACTTAAGTTGGAAACATTTGCTAGATGCTTTTTCGTGTACCGAATGTGGCCGCTGCACGGAGCAATGCCCCGCTAACATTACTGGCAAAAAATTATCGCCTAGAAAAATCATGATGGATACGCGTGATCGTGCAGAAGAAATAAGTGCACAGATGGATAAGCAAGGCAATATCACTCCAGATGGAAAAAGTCTATTGCATAATTATATTAGTGTAGAAGAATTGCGTGCTTGCACTACCTGCAATGCCTGCGTAGAAGCTTGTCCGGTGGGCATAGAACCATTGTCTATCATTATGCAATTGCGAAGAAATTTAATCATGGAAGAAAGCAATGCGCCTCAAGAATGGAACATGATGTTTGGCAATATTGAAAATAATATGGCGCCATGGAAATTAAGTCCGGACGACCGTGATGCCTGGACACAATCATAAAATTTAAAAAAACGAATTATGAATATTAAAAGCATGGCAGCATTTGCCGCAGAAGGCAGCTCACCAGAGATTTTATTTTGGGTTGGATGTGCTGGCAGTTTCGATCAACGAGCGCAAAGAGTAACCAAAGCTTTTGCTAGCATATTAGAAAAAGTAGGACTCAGCTTTGCTATTTTAGGCAAAGAAGAAATGTGCACTGGAGATCCGGCACGCCGATCGGGCAACGAATTTTTATTTCAGATGATGGCCTATAACAATATTCAAACGATGAATGCTTATAACATCAAACGAATTGTAACAACTTGTCCGCATTGTTTTAATGTGCTTAAAAACGAATACCCTGCACTGGGTGGCAACTATGAAGTAGTGCACCACACCACCTTGATACAAGAATTAATCAATGATGGGCGCATACAACTCAAAGAAGGCGGCAGCTTTAAAGGCAAACGCATTACGTATCATGATAGTTGTTATTTAGGCAGAGCCAACAATGTTTACGAAGCACCAAGAGCCGTATTAGAAGCATTGGATGTTGAATTAGTAGAAATGAAACGTTGCAGAACCAATGGCTTGTGCTGTGGCGCAGGTGGTGCACAAATGTTTAAAGAGGATGAACCTGGCACAACCCGTATCAATTTTGAACGCAGCGAAGAAGCCCTGGCAACAGGTGCATCTATCATTGCCTCTAATTGTCCTTTCTGCACCACAATGCTTAGTGATGGTGTTAAGAAATTTGAACAAGAAGACAATGTGCAGATCATGGATATTGCAGAATTAGTAGCGGCGAGTTTAAAATAAAAAACATGCAAACACATTTAGAACAACAACTGCCTCTTGACTTTGCCGCCGACTCCCGCGTTTGGATTTACCAATGCAATAGAGCGTTTAGAGAAAAAGAAGTACTTGAAATTAATGAGCAGCTATTACAATTTTACGAACAATGGGAAAGCCATGGTAAAAAAGTAAAAGCATGGGCCGGCATCCTTTTCAATCAATTTATAGTAATGATGGCCGATGAAAAAGCGAGTGCCTTGGTAGGCGGATGCAGCATTGATAGCAGCGTACGCATTATTAAAAGCTTAGAGCATCAATATGGCATACAGTTGTTTGATCGCATGAGCATTTCGTTTCTCATCGAAGACAAAGTTCAAATGCTCCCATTGCAACAAATAAAATACGCCGCTGAAAAAGGGTATATCAACAAAGACACTTTGTTTTTCAATAATGCGATTACCACAAAAGAAGAAATGCTACATTCGTGGTTAGTACCTATTCACGAATCATGGCTTGCCAATAGAATTTAAATTTATACAATGTCAACAGATTTATTAGATAGCAACCAGAATAGCTCCGTTCATATCCAAGATATGTACAAGAGTTGGTTTTTAGAATATGCTAGTTATGTTATATTAGAACGTGCCGTGCCTGCTGCAGAAGACGGGCTCAAACCCGTACAACGACGCATCTTACATGCCATGAAAGAAATGGATGATGGTCGTTATAATAAAGTAGCTAATGTTATTGGTCAAACGATGCAATATCACCCGCATGGAGATGCTTCTATTACCGACGCTATGGTTAATATTGGTCAGAAAGACCTTATGATCGATACGCAAGGTAACTGGGGCGATGTGAGAACAGGTGATGGCGCTGCGGCGGCGCGATATATTGAAGCGCGTCTTTCTAAATTTGCTTTAGATGTAGCTTTCAATGCTAAAACTACGCAATGGCAATTGAGCTATGATGGTAGAAAAAACGAACCGATAACCTTACCTATGAAATTTCCTTTGCTGTTGGCACAAGGCGCAGAAGGTATTGCTGTAGGTTTATCTACCAAAATTTTACCGCACAATTTTTGCGAATTGATAGAAGCGGCTATCAAATATTTAAAAGGAAAGAAATTTGAATTGTATCCCGATTTCCTAACTGGCGGCATGATCGATGTAAGCAATTACAACGATGGTGCGCGTGGCGGGAAAGTACGGGTAAGAGCTCGTATTGAAGAAGTAGATAAAAAAACAGTAGCCATCAAAGATGTACCCTTTGGTATCACTACCCAACAATTGGCAGATAGCATTTTGAAAGCCAATGATTCGGGTAAAATAAAAATCAAAAGCGTTATGGATAATACCGCTAAAGATGTGGAGTTGATTGTGCAATTAGCACCAGGCATTTCTACCGACCAAACCATTGATGCTTTATACTTATTTACCGACTGCGAAGTATCTATTTCCCCAAATGCATGTATCATCTTAGAGGAGAAGCCGCAATTTTTAAATGCCAGTCATTTATTGAAACATTCGGTAGATCATACCAAAGATTTATTATTGCAAGAACTGCAAATAAAACTTGCAGAATTAGAAGATGATTGGCATTACGCTTCTTTAGAGCGCATCTTTATCGAAAAGAAAATCTATAGAGATATAGAAGAACAAACTACTTGGGAAGGCGTAATAGATGCCATTGACAAAGGCCTTAAACCTTATGTAAAGAAATTTAGAAGAGCTATTGTAGAAGCGGACATCATTAAACTAACCGAAATCAAAATTAAACGAATTTCTAAATTCGACTCTTTTAAAGCCGACGAACACATCAAAGCTGTAGAAGAACATTTATTAGAAGTACAAAATCATATAGAGCACCTTAACGATTATGCTATTGCTTACTATGAACAATTATTAAAAAAACACGGCAAGGGAAGAGAACGCAAAACAGAGATTAAACTTTTTGAAAACATACAAGCGAATACAGTTGCCATTGCTAATGCTAAGCTGTATGTAAATTATAAAGAAGGATTTATTGGGACGAGTCTTAAAAAAGAAGAATTCGCTTTTGATTGTTCCGACTTAGATAATATCATCGTATTTAAAAGAGACGGCAAGATGTTGATTACCAAAGTAAGCGACAAAGCTTTTGTTGGTAAAGACATTATTTATTTAGCTGCCTTTCAGAAAAACGACGAGCGCACCACCTACAATGTCATTTATTTAGATGGCAAAACGGGTATTGCCTATGCAAAACGATTTAATGTAACGGGTGTTACGCGCGATAAAGAATACGATTTAACGAAAGGCAATCCAAATAGTAAAATCATTTACTTTAGCGCTAACAGCAATGGAGAGGCAGAAAAAGTACAAATCAACTTATCGCCAGGAAGCAAAGCACGTAATAAAGAATTAGATTTTTATTTTGAAGAAATAGAAATTAAAGGAAGAAGCGCTGGCGGTAATCAAGTAACCAAATACCCAGTAAAATCTGTTAAATTTAAAGAGGCGGGTAGATCTACCCTATCGGCAGAAAAAATATATTTTGATACTTCATTTGGTCGACTCAACAAAGATGGCAATAGATTATTATTAGGAAATTTTGAAGATCAAGACCGAATCATTTCTTTTTACAAAGATGGCACATACGAATTAACGGATTATGAATTAACGAACCGATATGATGTTGATCAGCTGTTGTTGATAGAGAAATTTAACCCTAGCAAAGTATTTACTTGTATTTATTACGATACGAAATCAAAATTCCATTACGCAAAACGATTTGTAATTGAAACCCAAACTTTAAAAAACAAGTTTCTATTTATAAAAGAAGGCGAAGGCAACGAGGTGAAATATATGAGTTCCCAAGCAGAGCCGGTAGTCATTTTGCGCAGTGGCAAGAAAAAAACAGAATGGATCGAAACCAGTGTGGCCATGCACGAAACTTACGACATTACCGGATGGAAAGCTGTAGGCACCAAAATTGCAGGTGATGA